>QMQC01000030.1 GCA_003648875.1 Actinomycetota bacterium | reverse complement strand
TCCGCGGCCGTCTCGTTCTCACCTTCAGGAAACCGGTGAATGTTCGCACCCAGAAGGCGATCGAGCAGCACATTTCCGTTGTTGCGATACAAGCTGCTGGTTTGGGGGACACGCTCCTCCAGCTGGATATGGCACTCCATGTCGAGTTTCCCAGCGATCGCGGCCGCGGCCCGGGCGAAGTTCGACTGAACTGCCCCCGTGATGAGAACGGTATCTGCCCCCTCCTGCAGGGCCGCACCGAAGTAGAACTCCAACTGCCTCACCTTGTTGCCACCGAAACCGATCCCGGTGCAATCGTCACGCTTGACGCAGAGCGAAATGCCCAGATCAGCACCCAGGTTGTCGAGCGCCTCGATGCGCGTCGGTACGTGCGCAACGGCGACACGGGGATGGCGCTCGACAGCAGCAACGAGGGCGTCCGGGGTCATCATGACTCAGTTCTGCGCATCCTGGGCTGTCCCATTCCAGACGTACTCCTCGTGACACATCCGACGGAGGTTCTCATGCGAGAGAACCCTTCCGAGACATGACGGGAGATCGACCTGCTCACTCTTCAATCCGGGAACATTGCCTCGATCCGAAGAACGCGCCGTGCCGTCTAGTCTCGCACCATCATGGCATACGAAGTAGACAACAACGGGGTCCCCCTCGGAAGAGATGGCAGGGCTGCATGGTGGACGGGCGTCATCTACCAGATCTACCCGCGGTCCTTCCAGGATGCCACTGGCGGTGGTATCGGGGATCTTCCCGGCATCACGTCGAGACTCGACTACCTCAAGAACACGCTAGGTGTCGATGCGATCTGGATTTCGCCGTTCTTCCGCTCCCCCATGGCTGACTTCGGATACGACGTGTCTGATTACACGGATGTCGACCCGATCTTCGGCACGCTCGAGGATTCGGCTGAGCTCATAACCGAGGCCCACCGACTCGATCTCAAGGTCATTTTCGACTGGGTTCCAAACCATAGCTCTGACCAGCATCCGTGGTTCGTTGAGTCCCGATCCTCCAGGACAAACCCGAAGCGGGATTGGTACGTTTGGAAGGACCCTGCGCCCGGCGGTGGCCCTCCGAACAACTGGCTGTCGATATTCGGCGGACTCGCATGGGAACTCGACGAGACAACAGGCCAGTACTACCTCCACACGTTTCTCAAGGAGCAGCCTGAGCTGAATTGGCGGAACCCGGAGGTCGAAGCCGCCATGCTCGACTCGCTACGGTTCTGGCTCGACAGGGGCGTGGACGGTTTCAGGATCGACGTCGCCCATTACCTTGCAAAGGATCCGGAGTTCAGGAGCAACCCCTCTTCAACTTCGACTCCCGACGCTGTAAAGGACTACCACGAATACGCCACACAGGAACACCTGTATGACAAGGCACATCCGGATATCCACAGGATCCATGGCAGGATTCGAGACGTTCTCGATGAATACGGGGACCGCTTCTCTGTCGGCGAGATCCATGAGTTCGACTGGGTTGAGTGGGCGAAGTACTTCGGCAAGAACCTTGACCAACTGCACATGCCGTACAACTTCACCATGCTCTGGACGGATTGGAACGCCACGGACTTTCGAGATCGGATCATCGCCCAGGAGCGTGCATTGCCCCGGGGGGCGTGGCCGAATCACGTGCTGGGGAACCATGACGAGCCAAGACTCTCCACACGCTTCGGAACAGAGCGAGTCCGAGCTGCAGCAGTGCTGCTCCTGACGTTGCGCGGGACACCGACGATGTACTACGGCGACGAACTCGGCCTCATTGACGGGGTGATCCCTCCGGGCAACGAGCAGGATCCGTGGGGAAGACGATATCCAGAGCTGAATAGGGACGCCTGCCGTACACCCATGCAATGGACACTCGATGACGGTATGGGCTTCACATCGGCTGGTGTCGAGCCATGGCTTCCGTTTGCTGATCCGAACACCAGTGTCGCCTCCCAGCTCGACGACCCCACATCAGTGCTTTCGCTCTATCGAAACCTGCTGAGGCTTCGGCATGAGATCGCAGAGCTCGCCCTCGGCGATATCGATATGTTCGAGGGGAACGCCAACGATGTGCTTGCGTACAAGCGAAGTCTCGACGGTGAGACCACCTATGTTGCTGTGAACTTCACAAACGAGGACCGGCCGGTAGAATTCCCAACAGAAGTACGCCAAGTGCTGTCGACCTCAGCGGAACGAACGGAAGCATTCACGGCGATCTTGCTGGGGGCGAATGAAGCGATCGTCGCCCGTTGACAGGTCACGGAAGGCGACCTAGTACCACGTCAGGCACTAGACGATCATCGGCAGGTACGAACCCAGATCGTCCAACAGCTCGACACGCGTTGCGACAACACTCGCGCCCAATGCCTTCGTGCGAATCCGGACCATGTCATCGGGATCAGGACCGAAGGCGACAACGAGAGTGCCGGCACTCGACACGTCAGCGATGATCTGGTCAGCTCCAGCGACCGAGATATCAACGAGACCGAGCGCGAGCGAGTCCGCAGAGGGCAGATTCTGCACCTCGTATCCGAGTTCATTCAGTTGCTCGAGAAGCACCGGTGCATCAGACTCGATACAGAGCAATCCCGCGCGCGGACGGACAGCATGTGCCCGGGCTTTCCATGCGCCCCACCGCAGGTGTGCCTCGTGAGCGTCGGCGCCAAGTTGCTGTGACGATCCGGGGGACAAGCCATGGCTGTCCCAGGGCACGAGGGCTCGCTGCTGATCATCCGACGGTTGGGCCTTGATTCCGGCGATACCAAGAGCATTGTCCACGGGACGGAGAGACTCCCCGAAGATCTCAAGTGGGGTGTGGCGCTGAAGGCCGGCCGGCGTACGTTCCAGCGCCGCGAGCAGTCCTTCGAGAACGCCGGTTCCGACAACTATGGCGTCCGCTATCGAAGGCCCGATCTCGATCCCGCGATCTGCAAGCACCCTCGCCACGTACTCGGGATAAGCAGCAACAAATGAAGCGCGGATGTTGGGAGCTGGATCAGTCATGAGGGAACGATATCGCACCCACGCGTAGGCGGTCTGCGTCTACCATCAGAGAAACATCGATCCGGGAGAGATCATGCGTAGGTACACACTCGCCTTCTTCGCTCTTGCATTGCTGCTGTCTGCGTGTCGAATCGAGTCCAACATCCTGCTCAACATCAACGACGACGGATCGGCAACCGTGGGTTTTGAGGTCGGATTTGATGAGGAGATGCTCGATCTCGTGAGCCAGGGAGGCGGGGATCCGAGCGATATCCTCGGGGAGCTCCCCGACCTCGGGGGTGAGGGTGGTGAACCCATCGAGCGTGTCGAGGGCGACATGACGTATTTCGGTGCCGAGACCTTTGTCGATGACCTTTCGACATATGACTTCGGAGGTTCTGAGAACGAAACCTTCTCGGAGTTCTCATACGAATTCGACGATTCGACCGCCACCTTGACTGCAGAAGTGGATGCGACATCAGTCAGCGACATTGATGGAGAGGGCCTGGGGCTCGATTCATCACAGATCACGGGCGACATCTTCTCAGCCAATGTGATTGTGATGATGCCGGGAGAAGTAACCGAACACAACGCAGACGAAGAGAGGTCGGACGGGTCCCTCGTGTATTGGCTCCCATTCACCGGCAAGATGGACATCTTTGCTACGTCGACCTTCGACGAATCTGGTGGAAACTGGACGTTGTTCCTCCTCGGCGGAATACTGCTCGTCGGAGTCATTGCCACCACTGCTGCAGTGTTGGCCTCCAGGAAGGACTCAGGAAAGGCAGTAGCAGATGCTGCGGCAGCCCATGAGGCGGAAGAAGAACAGTCGGCCATCCCTGATCAGTCAGAAGAGGCTGATCAGTCAGAGGGAGATGATTCTTCAGCCAGCGAGGATCGCGGCGAGGAGTGATTCCGGCTCGTGAACCGTTCACCGTGAGTCATCGAGGTGTCGTGTATCAACCTGAAAGGACCTGTACGGCCAGATAGCCATACGGTCCTTCGACGATGCCGATGCCAGCCTTGTGATACTGTCTCGCGACGATGGCGTCTCGATAAGCCGAAGCTCCCGTGAAGGCCTCCACCACGCCTTCCGGTGACGCAGCGAGTACGACCATCTCCGTATTGATCGTGCCTGGCACGCCTCGTGCCGCGAGGGAATCCGCAAGATGGCTATCGAGTGCCAACCATCCCGACCGATAGACAGCGCCAGCCCGAGTGACGGCGACGACCGCTAGGTCGCCAGACCATCCGAGAGGGTCGAGGCCTTCGGCAATCCTTGTTCGGTTCAGCGAATCGAACACCTGCTGGGCAGCAAGCTGGGAAGGCGGTAGCGGGGAGTCGCCGATGTCCGGGAGTGGAATGGGAATTGTGCCTGCTACGAGGCGGGCACCCACTGCGTCCTGAAGCGCGATCACGGTGGAGAACACCTCCTCGCCACTCACAGATGAGACGGTTCGCTGGATCAGGCCGGTCGGCTCGAGGATTCGTCTGCCAACCGGAGATGCGTCGATCGACCCGACCACAGTCCCCCGGAAGCCGGTCGGAATGGGGGCCACCGATACCAGCGCTGTGGAGAGAATGACGCTCAGCACACCGTATCCCGCCCCAACGACCGCGCCACCGGTCCGGTTGAGCAAGGTGGCACCGGGAATGACTCCCAGCATCCCGGACAGTATCCGAGCCACGAATGCACCACCGATGACAAGTACGAAGAACAACACGACCCCCGCCGCGATACGGGCGGCTTCGAACGGGACGTTCGCCATCCCTGAGATGATCGATCCGATGGCAGGAGAGAGGCGGAACACGAGGAACACCCCAACAAGCAGTACTGCGATCTCGAGCGCCTCGCGGAGCAAGCCGCGCGTTGCACCGCGCGCTACGAACGCTACGACGATGGCCACCACGATCAGGTCGTAGATCTGCACGTCAGTCGAACTCATCCTCCGACGAGCCCTCGACCGGCACTTCGACGATCGGCATCTCGCCCGTCTTCCTCAGGCGTGGCGGTTCGGGCTCATCGAACATCGCCTCAGACGCCTCCTCCCAGGTTTGGCCGAGAACCCGGGTCCCCCACCAGTGACCGAGAACAATCTTGATCGCAGCAGCAAGCGGCACCGCAATGACGACGCCCCACAAGCCCGCAAGGGCACCACCGAGAATGAGGGAGAGCAGGGTGACGGCGGGATGCAGCCGCACTGTGGCCTTCAGGACTGAGGGGGACACGAAATTGTTGTCGATCTGTTGGACGATGACTGCGACCACTATTGCCCACATCGCCGTGGAGACATCTGCTGTGGTTATCGCCACGAGCACGCCGAGGAAGCCACCGACCCAGGGACCGAGGAAGGGCACGATATTGAGTACGCCACCGACCAATCCGATCAGCAGCCAGAACTCGAGCCCGATGACCCAATACCCGAACGAGAGCATCACACCCACGATGACCGCGACGACAAGCTGGCCGCGGAGAAAGCCTCCGATAGCGGTGTTGAGCTGCCGCCCGACATGCGAGGCCTCGGCCCTGCGGTCTTCGGGGAATGCATCGACGAGCCGTTGCTGGACCACAGGCAGGTCGATCAGGAAGTAGAACGCCACCACGGGACCGACGAGGAACACAAGGATGAACTCGAAGATACCCGACGTGACCGTGCCCAGCTGATCGAACAGTATCGAAATGAGCGTGCTTCGATTCTCTGGATCGTTGATGTACTCAAGGAGCTGGTCGTAGTTGATGATCGCGACACTGTCGAAACCAGCGGAAGACAGCAGGCCCTCGAGGTCGGCCACAGATTGGTCATAGAGAGTGGGGAATTTCGCAATGAACGCCTCGGCCTGGGACCTGATGTCGGGAAATATGACCACGGCCAGAAGTGACACCGCGGAGAAGAAGACGAGGAAACCGATCATCGCCCCAATAACCCTTGGCACTCCGCGGCCGGCCAGCCAGCTGACAAGAGGATTCAGGACGTAGAGGATCACCACCGCAAGGAGGAGAGGAGCAAGAATCACCCTGCCCTTGACCAGCACGTAGAAGGCCGCCACGATCAGCAGCATCAGGCCGAGCATTGACCACGAGAAGATCCCTACTCGGCGAACGATGGATCCAAAGTCGCTTTCCCCCATCAATGCCGAGTGTAACGGGAAGTACGATTCACGACCTACGACCGCTTGCTACGCTCGCCCACGATGGACGACGAACAGTTGTCGGTCGCTTGTCCTACATCGCCAATCGTTGCTGAGCTGGCGATGGGACTCGAACCCATGACCTGCCGCTTACAAGGCGGCTGCTCTGGCCGAACTGAGCTACGCCAGCAGAACCGTCAGGATACCCAACCCCGCACTCGAGCGACTTCGTAACTTGCGAGCGCAGCAGCCACGGATGCGTTGAGGCTCTCGGTCCCACCGACCATGGGGATGTAGGCGAGAACATCGCAGCGTTCCGCAACCAGTTTCGACAGGCCCTCCCCTTCGGACCCGATACACACGGCAACCGCCTGGCCCAAGAGGTCAAGCCCGAGCAGCGAACGGTCACCACTTCCGTCAAGGCCAACTCTCCAAACTCCCATTTGATCGAGCCGCTTCAGGGCATCGGCGACAGACGACACAACCACGAGTGGCATCTCCTCGAGGGCTCCGGCGGCAGCCTTGAACGCAGTTGCGCCGATCGGAGCGCTGCGGCGTTGTGGCACGACAAGTGCTGTCATGCCTGCCGCTACAGCAGAACGCGCTGCAGCACCGATATTGCGTGGATCCTCGACATGGTCGAGAACGAGCAGCGCGGGGTTCTCGGACAGGTCGATGGCGTCCTTCAGCGAGATGGGTACGACAGGGCGCGCCCTGGCGAACACACCCTGAGGGGAACCGGTGGTCGCCAAGGTTCTCACGTCCTCGACAACATTGACAGGAACACCTTGTGATCTTGCGAGCCTGACAATCCTGGTGAGATCCGGCTTTCCCATTCGGCGTCGTTCCACAGAGAGGGCCGTGACTCGCCGATGCGTCAGCGCCGCCTCAACGGCGTGGATGCCCTCGAGTTCAGTTCCGATGCCAGCGAGCGCCATCTGCCGTGTCCTCGATTGTGATACCCAGGGCCGCAAGTCCGTCACGAATCGCGTCCGCCCTGGCCCAATCCTTCTCGTGTCTTGCCCTGTCCCTGAGCTCAAGCAAGTCGTCCATGCCGCCGCTGTCGATACCGAACGTGGTAGCGAATTCCGCGACAGACCCGTCGTCTGCGTCGAGGGTCTCAGGAACAGTGAGTCCGAGAACAGCCATCATCTCATCGAAGGCCGCAGCAAGGGAGTCCACATCCTGTCCCGAGTCGAGCGCCGAATTGCCCTCCCTCACGGCATCGAACAGCACGGCGAGTGCAGCGGCAACGTCAAGGTCGTCGTCCATTGCCGTCTTGAATCGGTCAAGGACGTCGCGACGCGGGGAGGCCTCGATCGGGTCAACGACCCTGCGCCTGAAAGTTCGGAGCCTCCCCAGGCTCGCCTCGGCATCCCCAAGCGCCGCTTCCGAGTAGTCGAGAGGTTTCCGATAGTGGGTGCGCAGATAGAAGAGTCGCACTGCAACGGGGTCCCACTCATCGAGCGCGCCCTGGAGAGTGACAACATGCCCTGTCGATTTCGCCATCTTCTCGCCTGAGAGGTTCAGCATCCCGTTATGCATCCAGTATCGGGCGAAGGTCTTTCCGGTTGCTGCTTCTGACTGTGCGATCTCGTTCTCGTGGTGCGGGAAGATGAGGTCGGTCCCACCACAGTGGATGTCGAACCCATCACCGAGGTACTCCCGCGCCATGACCGAGCATTCGATGTGCCAACCGGGCCTGCCGGCGCCCCAAGGAGACTCCCAAGACGGCTCTCCCGGCTTTCCTGCCTTCCACAACGCAAAGTCGAGCGGGTCGTGCTTGCGGTCATCGATCTCGACCCGCTCTCCCGATCTGAGATCGGACACGTTTTGACGCGACAGCTTCCCATATTCAGGGAAGGAGCGTACGACAAAGTACACATCCCCATCGGATTCGTATGCGTGGTTCGAATCGATGAGTGCGGCGATCATTTGGATCATCTCTTCGATGTGATCAGTTGCCTTCGGCTCGCTGGACGGCGGGAGGTTGCCGAGCTTGTCGAATGCGATGCTGAACTCCTCTGCTGCTTGCGCCGCGACCTGTTTCGGAGTGATTCCGAGTTCCTTGGCCCTGCTGATGATCTTGTCATCGATATCCGTGATGTTCCGTACGAAGTCGACCTCGTACCCGACCCATCGGAGATATCGACACAGAACATCGAAGACAACGGCGGATCGGCCATGTCCCAGGTGAGGTGCGGACTGCACCGTTGGCCCGCACAGATAGACCGTCACCCGATCCGGGTCGGAAGGCGTGAACGGAACCGTGGCGCGTTCAAGCGTGTTGTACAGCTGCATCCGGGACATGCTACCGGGAGACCGTTGCCGACTGAGTTCAAGAGTAGCCTCAGTCCCATGAAGAGAGGCCCGCTTGGTCCTGGCCCATTGGTATACGCCCACCGGGGTGATCGTTCAAGGGCGCAGGACAACACGATCGAAGCGTATCTGCTCGCGGTTGATGCCCGCGCTGACGGTATCGAACTCGATGTACGACGAACGCGAGACGGTGTGCTCATCGTGCACCACGACGACAGGGATCCAGAGATCGGGGTCTTCTCCTCCATCGACTTCAGCATCTTGCGTCGTATGGCACCACACGTGCCAACTCTCAGAGAGGCGATGGAGGCGATTCCGCGACGTGTGTTCGTCAACGTGGAGATCAAGAACGACTCGGGTGACGCCGGATTCGACGCAGATCGCACGATCGTCGACGAGTTGATCACGGAGCTACGTGGTTACGACGATCCAGCACGCATCCTTCTGTCATCGTTCGATCCGATGTCGATGCGACGCGCGGGTGAGGTCGGGCCGGACTTCCTGCGTGGCCAACTCGTGGCAGCCCCTGTACCGCTCGACTTCGGTCTTGCATTTGCGGCGGAGTTTGGAATGGACGCCATCCATGCCCAATACGCTCACATGAGGGACGACACGGCCAACCCAATGGCAGAGATAAGAAATGCGAATCTCCGCGCCGTGGTTTGGGACGTGAATACCCCAGAGGAAGTCTCGTCGATCGCTGAGGCAGGGGCGGATGTCTTGATCACAGACGATCCGACCATGGCGAGAGCGACCCTCGATCACATGTGAACGGTGGCGACGGCCTGCGCGGCCAGCCCGGCCTCCGCGCCGATCCGGCCGAGTCCGTCAGTCGATGTCGCCTTGACAGAGACGCGATCGACATCAATACCCATCGCACCCGCCAGACGGCGGCGCATCTGATCCCGATGAGGTGCAACACGTACGCTTTGGACAATGATCGTGACATCGATCGAACCGATCGCATACCCCGCCTCGGTGACTGTGGCCGCGCTTGATCGCAGTAGCTCCAGTGAGTCAGCGCCCTCCCACTGTGGGTCAGAACTCGGGAAGAACGTGCCAAGGTCCCCGGCAGCCACCGCACCGAGGAGGGCGTCACATACGGCGTGGGCGGCGACGTCACCGTCGGATGTGGCGATGACCCCAACAGGGTGGTCGATGACCACACCGGCGAGCACGACAGGGCCATCCCCACCGAATCGATGGGCGTCGTAGCCGATGCCTGTCCGTACATCAGCCATGGCCGCGAAGCACTTCCAGATAGACGCGAGCGATCTCCAGATCCCCGGGGTTCGTGATCTTGATGTTCATCGGATCGCCCATCACAGCCACCACCGTACCGTCTGCACGTTCCACGAGACCCGCATCGTCGGTCGCATCGGTGATATCGCTGTCGTGGGCAGCCCTGAGCACGGGGACGCGAAACGCCTGAGGAGTCTGCACGGTGGACAGACCATTCCTATCGACCGTGGCGAGGACTGCCTCATCCTGCACGCGCTTCAGCGTATCGGTCACGGGGACGGCCGGAATCACCCCATCGACGTCACCCATCGAAGCCCTGGCAAGGACTCGTTCGATGAGCTGTGGGGTCACGAGGGGTCTGGCAGCGTCGTGGATCAGCACCCAGTCTGCAATGTCCGGTACCGCACCCAATCCGCAGGCAACCGAGTCCCTCCGCCTCGATCCGCCGGGGATTCCACCGGGAACGTCGCCGACCACCACGATATGTTCAATCCCTGCAGCATCGAACGCATCGACCGAGCGTTGCCAGAGTTCGACACCGTCGAGCATTTGCCTGTGCTTTGGACCGCCGAATCGGGTTCCGGATCCACCAGCGACCACGATCGTCCAGGTGGTCATCTGTTGGCAACCCGCTCGGGCATCAGACGTCGTCTGGCAAATCGACCACCGGGAGCGCTCGGTCGAGCTTCTCGACGGTGTCCTCTTCAGAGAGTCCGAGACTGAATTGGAGCTCGGACACGATGATGAGCCTTGCCTTGGCAAGCATCCGCTTGAGCGCAGGCGAAATGCCCTTCACCTGCTGTGCGTACGTGAGGTCACGAACGACTTCAGCAACCTGGAAGATGTCACCGGAGTTGATCTTCTCGGTAAGGAGCTTGTACCACCGGCTCCAGTTTGCGCCGGCTTCCTGGGGATCATCCTTGAATGTGGCGAATACCTGGCGTGCCTTGTTCTTGGATATGACGGGGCGAACACCCCGCTCGATCGCACTCTCAACGGGAACGCGAAGCGTGAGCTGATCGGTTGCGACCTGCAACACGTAGTACTCCTGCTTCTCGCCGGCGAAGTCGATCTTCTCGCGCTTGACGATGGTTGCAGCACCATGATGCGGATACACCACCTTGTCGCGGACCTTGAACGGTGCCTTTGCCTTCTTCTTCGCAGGAGCCTTCTTCGCAGGAGCCTTCTTCGCAGGAGCCTTCTTCGCAGGAGCCTTC
>QMQC01000029.1 GCA_003648875.1 Actinomycetota bacterium | reverse complement strand
TCCGATGGCCGATCGGCTGAAGATCCAGGGTATTGCCGACTCGGTGACTTGGATCAGCGGCGGCCTCGGCGCCGCCATATCCGGAGTCATCGTCGGAGTGTCCGCCTACGTTGCCCTTGGCATCGTCGGTGCCGTGTTCGCGCTGGCTCCGATCCCGTTGATCCGGAGGACAAGACCCAGGGCAGGGTTATCCAACAGGTGACAAGCGTCGACGGATCACACGGCGCGTACGACTTCCCCGAAGCCAGGGCCCTCGGGGTGTTCGAGTTGATCGAAGGTGCAGTCCGCTGGATCCTTGTCAGGGCGCCAGCGTTCAAAACGTGTGGCGTGCCTGAAGCGGTCTCCGGTGAGCTGGTCATATGAGATCTCGATCACAACACCGGGCTTCACAGAAACCCAGGAGAGATCCTTTCCCGACGACCATCGGCTCTCGCCTCCCGGCGTCCGCACATCGGGACCAAACGACGCCGTATCTCGAAGCGCATCAAACCTCTCGAGCAATTCGAAACGGTCGTGATTCGTGAATCCGGAACAGTGTCCGATGAAGGCCAATGAACCGCTCTGTGCGTAGAGGCCAAGCAGCAGCGACCCGATCTTGTCTCCATCCTTGTGGATCCTGTAACCACCGACGACGCAGTCGACCGATCGACGGTGCTTGATCTTGATCATCTCACGCTTGCCCTCGACATAGGGACCGCCGAGTGCCTTCGCAACGATTCCGTCACAGCCGGCCGCCTCGAACTCCTCGAACCACCGCTTCGCCCGAACAACCTCCGTGGTCGATGGTGTCAATCTCCACGCATCATCGATGTCCCGCATGAGCACAGTCAGGCGTTCCCGCCGCTCCGCAAAGGGCGCGGACCGCAGATCCTCCCCCCGGTCCGCCACGAGGTCGAAGGCGATCATTGTGGCAGGGATCTCATTCGAAAGCTTCTCGATACGACTCGCGGCCGGATGGATACGCGCCTGGAGCATGTCAAAAGCCAGTCTGTCCTGTTCAACGACAAGCACCTCGCCATCGACGACGCATCCCGCTGGAAGGCTTCCGACCACCGCGACGAGTTCAGGAAAGTACCGCAGCAGCGGCTTCTGCTTCCGTGAGTCGATTCGCGCCTCACCGTCATGGGATGCGATGGCTCGGAACCCGTCCCACTTCGGCTCGAATGCCCAGCCATCGGTGGGCCAGGTGGTACGCACCTTTGCCTCCATCGGCACAATGGGAAGATCGAACGGAACGTCGGGCATGAACCGAGACTATGCGAATGAGATACCGTCCGCCATGATGTGAGGGGAGAAAGCTTCAGTGTAATAATTACTTAGACCCTTAGTCCATTACTCCGTTACTCTGTTACTCTGTTATCATTCTTCTCATGAACGACATGCAACGGTCGTCCGTGAACTCCGGCATGAATCGCAGGCTGTTCCTCAAGATGTCAGCGTTCGGTGTCGCCGCCGTGGCGCTCGTTGGAGCGGTGGGGCAGAAAGCCGTCCAAGGGCTGAGCCGGCTCGGGATTCCTGTGCCCTGGTATCGGCAAGGCCCAATCGAGACGACATTCAACTACTGCAACATCTGTCCGTGGCGCTGCGGCATCATCGTCAAGACAGTCAACGGGAAGGTTCGCAAGATCGAGGGAAATCCGCTCGACCCAAAGAGCCGCGGCATGCTGTGCGCGCGCGGCCAAGCCGGACCGTCGTTCATCTATGACCCCGATCGCCTCTCCCAGCCGATGATCAGGGTCGGCGAACGTGGCGCAGGCGAGTTCCGATCGGCGACATGGGAAGAAGCCCTCGATGTCGTCGCCGACGGGATGAAGGCGATCGCGGAAACTCACGGCCAGGAATCGATTGCCTTCTTCGGTCACACGTCGGGAGACTTCTGGTTCACCGACCACCTGCCACAGGCGTGGGGGTCACCGAACGCCTCCAAGGCCTCCTCCTCGCTGTGCACGAGCCCCCGCGAGGAAGCATCCATTCTCACGATGGGAACAAATGTCGGCGGCCACGAGCCGGTCGATTGGGATTACATCGAGTGCCTCGTCCTCATCGGGACGCACATCGGCGAGGACGCCCGGAACACCATGATGCAGGATCTCGCGAACGCCAAGGCCCGTGGCGCCAAGGTGATCGTGGTGGACCCGCGGTTCTCCACCGCCGCCACAAAAGCGGATTGGTGGCTCGCGATCAAACCCGGGACTGATACTGCGCTCCTGCTGGCGTGGATGAACGTGCTCATAGCTGAGGACCGCTATGACGTCGATTTCGTGGCTGAGTGGACCGAGGGGTTCGAAGAACTCGCCACACACGTCGCCGAGTTCACTCCAGAGTGGGCGGCCAAGATCACGGATCTCCCCGCTGACTCGATCCGGAACACCGGCCGGATGTTGGGCACTGCCTTCCCCGCCTCAGCGATCGTTCCGGGTCGCCACACCACCTGGTACGGCAACGACACCCAGCGGATGCGGGCCGTCTACATCATCAACTCGCTTCTCGGAGCGTACGGCCGCAAAGGCGGTATCTACTTGGGCAAGAAACCGCTCCTGGATCCCTACCCGCAACGCCCCTACACCGTTCAAGGCAGTTCTGGAGGGTGCGCGGCCGAGCCGGGTGAGGAAGAGTCGGCCGAGCTGCCTCTCGGCCCGACCGGCAAGGTACGTGCGGACGGGGTGCGCGAGAAGTTCTTGCGCGGTCCGACCGCGATGCAGGAGCTGATTGAGCCCATGATCACGGGAGACCCATACCCGATCAAGGGCCTGTTTCTCTACGGTCTCAACCTCCTGCACACCATCCCCAACCCGGAGCGGACCAAAGAGGCGCTCCGCAACCTCGATCTGGTCGTCGGCATCGACGTTCTACCCCAGGACCACATCGCGTGGTGCGATGTCGTGCTCCCCGAAGCGTCCTACCTCGAGCGCTACGACGAACTGTGGGCGTGCAAGCACAAGACGCCATACATCGCGATGCGAGAGCCCGCGGTGGAACCGTTCGCCGACACGAAGCCAGCGTGGTGGATGGCTCGGGAACTCGGTCTCCGGCTCGGGCTCGACCCGTACTTCAAATGGGAGACAATCGAGGAGTACCTTGATAGGCGGCTCCTGACCGCAGGATCAAGCCTCGAGAAGATGCGAGCCGCGGGCGGCATCGTCGTCCAGAAGGGAGCTCCCTATCTCGAGGACCACTCCTCCAGCCCGTTCATGACGCCCTCGGGGAAGATCCAGCTATATAGCGCACCGCTGGCCGATGCAGGCTTCGATGCGATCCCTGTCTATGAGCCCATTGCAGAGCCGCCGCCCGGGAGCTTCCGGTTGCTCTATGGGCGCCATCCGGTCCACACGTTCGCTATGACACAGAACACGCCAGCGTTGTCCGAGCTCTACCCCGAGAACGAGGTGTGGATCAGCGCATCCGCCGCCCCGTCCCTCGGGGTGCGCGATGGCGATCGCGTCGTTGTGAGAAACGAGGCGGGGGTAACCGAGGGCCCGGTTCGGGCCAAGGTCACACAACGGATCAGGCAGGACGCGGTCTACATGGTTCACGGATTCGGCCATAAGACCAAAGAGCTGACCCGAGCGGTTGGTCGAGGGGCGAGCGATGCAGCACTCATGTCCGACTACGCCCTCGATCCAATCTGCGGTGGGGCGGGGATGCGAGTCACGTTCGTGACTATCGAGCGGGAGGCCTGAGCATGGCTCGATATGGAATGGCAATCGATGTGGCTCGCTGCCAGGGCTGCCAGGCGTGCCTGGTGGCATGCAAGACCGAAAACGAGGTGCCGCTAGGCAAGTTCCGGCTTCGGATGCGCGAAGAGGTCGTCGGTACCTTCCCGGACCTCTACGGCGAGTTTCGGATGGAGCAGTGCTTCCACTGCGAAAATGCACCATGCGTGCCCGTGTGCCCGACCGGGGCGACATTCCAGACCGACGACGGGCTAGTTCTCACCAATCCAAGCCGCTGCACGGGATGCAAGGCCTGCGTCGTTGCCTGCCCGTACGACATGCGCCACGTCAACCCCGGCGGGTGGGTCGATAAGTGCACCTTCTGCGACCACCGGATCGCCGAAGGGCGCCAGCCTGCTTGCGTTGTGACATGCCCGACAGGATCAAGGTTCTTTGGTGACCTGGACAATCCCTCCAGCGACGTATCGATCGCGATTGCGTCTGCTACACAAGTCGACGTCCTCAAGCCACACACGGGCGCCAAGCCGAAGCTCTTCTACCTCGAGTCGAAGCTCATCAACCAAGCCGATCATGACGATCCGGCAACGGTGCTGTCCGAGTTCGCGGGAGGTAAGTGAACATGGAGATAGGTATCACCGGAGTGGATCCGACCACCTTCCCTGAGATGGCGGCGTGGCACTGGCACATCGCCCTGTATCTGTTCCTCGGCGGCCTTGTCGCCGGGATCATGATCATCAGCGCAGTGCTCCGGCTGCGTCGTAGCCCCGGGTTCGATCGAGGACTCAGGATCGCTGAGATCTCAGCCGTTCCCCTGGCGTGTGTCGGCCTGTTCGCCCTCTTCCTCGATCTTGGCAACGGCTGGAATGCGTGGCGTTTCTTCGCGACTTTCCAGGTGACGAGCGCAATGTCATGGGGTTCCTGGATTCTTCTCTTCGCAATGATCGTGCTCGTCGTGCGCGCCACGATCCACACGCAGGATCTCACCTTCCGCTCTGGCTGGTGGACACGCCCGTTGGATCTGTTGAGTCGAATCGGTCGAATCCTCGGTCGCAAATCACGTGCGATCGATTACTCAGCAATAGTGCTCGGTATCGCTCTCGGCGCCTATACCGGGATCCTCCTCAGCACCATCCCTGCGCGACCGCTGTGGGACTCAATGGCGTTGGCCCCGCTCTTCCTCGTATCGGGGCTCACGGTAGGCGGCGCTTTCATCTGCCTCTTTCTCGAGCGTGAGCCGCATCTGCGCCTGGTGCCGTTGATCGTGACCTTGTGTGCTGTCGAACTGGCACTGATCGCTGGATTCATGGCGACTCTGCTGATGGGTCCGGCGCCGTTGCAGGCCGCAGGTGAGTTGCTCCTTGGGGGCCGCTATGCGCTCGGCCTGTGGGGAGGAGTTGTCGTGCTCGGGTTGCTCGTACCGGTTTCGATCGAGATCGCCGAGGTAGCGCGGCGGAAGGTCCCACCGTTGCTGAGTTCGATCGCGCCCTACCTCAAGATGTCGGGTGGCCTCGTCCTGCGATTCGTCATCGTGTATGCCGGAGTGGCGAGTGTGCTGTGAACGACGGAGAACCGAGACCAGGTCTTAGAGAGGCGATGGATTCGGGCTCAAGCCGGAGAACCGGTCGCGGCCTGTCCATAACCCAAGACAAGAAGGCGGGATGGCCCGCCGCAATGGAATCGAAGAAAGGTAAATGCCATGTTCAATCGCAAGGCAATCGTCGGGTTGCTGCTCGTGTTCGCACTGGCGGCAGTCGGATGCGCGTCAGCTGAGACGGATACGCCGACTGACACGGATGCGCCTACGACTGAGGCTCCGGTCACGACTGAGGCTCCGGTCACGACTGAGGCTCCGGTCACGACTGAGGCTCCGGTCACGACTGAGGCGCCGCCGGCGTACGACCTCGTCGCTGCTGTAGCCGAGTACACCAACAACATCCCAGAAGGCTGGGTGATGACCAGCGACATCGAGGTGTTCAAGGCCGCTATCGCCGCGGGCGCATTCGTGCTCGACGTGCGGACGGCTGGTGAATACGCCGAAGGCCACGTAGAGGGAGCTGTCAATATCCCGCTCAGGAGTTTGGCGCAGAACCTCGACATGATCCCGACCGACCGCCAGGTAGTGATCTATTGCAAGTCTGGACTGCGCGTCGGTTATGCCACTGCATCACTCGGGATGCTCGGCTACGACAACATCATGGCATTCCCGCCTAGCTGGAACGCCTGGGTCGCTGCCGGTGAACCCGTCTCGATGGACCCACCGGCCACGGAAAAATTCGACGTTCCCGATATCGCTCCTGAGATGCTGGAGGCAGTCGACGGCTTCCTCAGCACAATCCCTGAAGGATGGCTCACGGCCGGCGATGTCGACGCTGTCAAGGCAGCCATGGATGTCGGATCCGTCATGCTCGACGTTCGCACGTCGGGTGAGTACGCCGAAGGGTTCATCCCTGGGGCGATCAGCATCACTCTGCGGGAGATCCCCGACCTGATGGACACGATTCCAACCGACAAGCCGCTCATCTCGTACTGCAAGTCAGGATGGCGGACAGCTATGTCGATCCCGGTGCTTCACGTACTCGGACTCGATACGACGAAGGTGTTCACAGGCAGCTGGTTGGCCTGGACCGATGCTGGCGAGGAAATCGAGATGCCGTAGGCACTCTGGCCAAGCTACGCACGAAGTGACGAGGGGGAGCGGAACCGCCCGCTCCCCCTCTCGCGTAGTCCGATGTCGGAATCTCGCTCTCCTCCGTCCGCTCTCCGTACTAGGTCCTACGTACTTTGTACTACGTTCTCCCCATGACCACACTCATCACCATTCGCCCCCCCGAAGGCGATCCATACGATCTCGCCATCGAAGACACCGGGTTCGTCGAACCGGACGACCGTGTGACCAGCCACATCGAAACCGGCCATCTGTGGGCGCTCCCCGGCCTCGCCGACGCCCATGCGCATCTCACGATGACATCGTCCAACGACATCGTTGGTTTGTCGGATGAAACGATGCGTGAGAACATCCCTGTCACCGCATGGGCACACGTCGAACGGGGTGTGCTCCTCATCCTCGACAAGGGCGCGAATACGGATGTGAGCCTCGTGTCCCTCGACCACGACGCTGATCTCCGACCATATGTCGAGGTCGCCGGTGCGATGATCCACCCAGCGGATGGATACATGGAGGGATACGGCGTCGAGGTTGAGCCGGAAGACCTCGTTGAGCATCTGCGTACCAAGGCGGCTACTCGCGGAGGATGGGTGAAGATCGTCGGTGACTGGCCCCGGCGCGGCTTGGGGCCGGTGACCAACTACCCGGTCGACACGCTTACCGAGGCCGTCGAGATCGTTCATGACGCGGGGGCAAGAGTC
Organism: Actinomycetota bacterium; assembly: GCA_003648875.1. GTDB lineage: Bacteria > Actinomycetota > Acidimicrobiia > Spongiisociales > UBA5794 > B3-G11. The sequence goes on along the minus strand of QMQC01000029.1, from coordinate 3,931 downwards.
GCTGTGCACACGATGGCCCGCGCAGCGTCTGATGCTGTCGCCGCCGGCGTTGACTCCATCGAGCATGGCCCTTTCCTCACCGAGGAGGACATTCGCGCTCTCGCTGTGCGGGGTGGGGCATGGGTACCGACCATCGGGAACCAGAAGTACTGGATCGATGCGCTCGGTCCCGACTCGTCGGGCGGAAGGCTCTTCAGCGCCGGACTTGACCAGATGTCAGAGAACCTCCCCCTTGCCGAGGAATTGGGGCTCACCGTGCTCGCTGGAAGCGACCTCGCCATCGCCCACGGAGAGATCGCAACTGAGGCAGTGCTCCTGCGAGAGCACGGACTCAGTGACAGGGCAGCGACGATCGCCACATCGACGGCAGCATTCGACTATGTCGGTCGGGAGGCCTCGCTGACCGCTGGGAACACCGCGGACGTTGTCTTTTTCGCCGACAATCCCTACGTGGACGTCACCGTGCTCGATCGTCCGGAGATGATCATCCGCCGCGGAAGAATCATCGAATAGACTGCCAAGGACTACTTCAGTCAGCGTTCGTGCCATCCAGAAATTAGGACTAGGCAGGTGTCTCGAATTGGTATACGATGCCTTTGATTCATGAGTGACGCGCGCCGTTTTGCGATGCCCAAGGCACGAATCGGCGGTGGGAACCAAATAACCGTTCCCAGCGTCTCATAGACATCCAATGCCAAAGAACGCCCCGCCTTTGGAAGCACCTGTGAGTCAATCACAACGGTGCTTCAAGGACCAGAATTATGTGAAGGAATTCACAACATGACAGCACGATCCACACTATCACCAACCGAAGTAGGCGACAGTCTCACCACGTATCTGGGTGACATCGCCAATCATGAGCTCCTCACTGCTGACGACGAGGTCGTTCTCGCACAGGCCATCGAATCTGGCCGTGAGGCCGAAGAGAAGCTCGAGGCCGGCGGCGTGAGGGGCGCTGCGAAGGTCAAGCTTCAGCGCACATCTCGCCGCGGCAAGGACGCCAAGGACCGCTTCGCCCAGGCGAACCTGCGCCTCGTCGTCTCCCAGGCCAAGCGCTACCGCAGCCAGTACGGCATCGAGTTCGTTGACCTCATCCAGGAAGGCAACCTCGGACTCATCCGTGCGGTCGAGAAGTTCGACTGGCGCAAGGGCTTCAAGTTTTCCACATACGCCACGTGGTGGATCCGACAGGCCATGCAGCGCGCAGTCGCAGAGAAGTCACGCACCGTGCGCCTCCCGAACTCGCTCCATGACACCCTCCTCACACTCAATGGCACGAGGAACCGTCTTCTGTCGGAGCTCGGGCGCGAACCAAGCTCAGCGGAGCTCTCTGAGGAGTCAGGACTGAAGCTGGACCAGGTTCTCGAAGCGCAACTCGTTGCAGACTCCGTCTCACTCGAGGCTCCGGTCGGTGAGGACGGTGCCGTCCTCGGAGACTTCGTCGCCCATGACGACGAGGACGACCCAGTGGCGGAATCCGAGCGGGTCTCAACGATCGATGCACTCCGTGAAGCGATCGACAGGCTCCCTCATCGTGAGGCATACATCCTGTCCAAGCGTGTCGGATTCGAGGATGGCCTCCCCCGCACACACGAGGAGATCGGCAGGCACCTCGAGCTCGGCCCGACAAGGGTTCGCTCGCTCGAAAAGCAGGCACTCTCCCGCCTTCGCCACCCCGCCTTCGGCCTCCGCCAGGAAGCCGACTTCTAAGAATCAGATACCGAAGCCAGACTCTGGTCTTCTGGTAGCGAGGCGTCAGCCGAGCGATCTGACATCTGGCACTGCGACCTAGCCTAGAATCTTGAGCGTTCGCTCAAGAATCGAGACTCAGGTGTCCCCATCCAAGAGGAATTCCCGACGTGTTGCGATCGTCGAGGGCCTTCGCACACCCTTCGCAAAGTCCGGATCCGTATTCCGCGGCGAGTCAACCCTTGACCTTGCGTCCAGTGTCGTGGCCGAGCTTGTCGCTCGCACCGGTATCGACCCGGCAACGGTTGACCGAGTTGTGTACGGAGCCGTGGTCACAGATGTCGGTGCCCCGAACATCGCGCGCGAGATCGTGCTTGCAGGACCATTCCCAGAGTCGGTCGACGCCTACTCGGTATCGAGAGCATGCGCCACATCCACACAATCCTTCGTTGACGGTGCACAATCGATCCTCCTCGGCGACGCAGACATCGTCATCGCTGGTGGCGCAGACTCACTCTCGAAGCCACCGATCACTTACTCGGACCACTTCGTCGAGATTCTCATGGAAGCAAACGCTGCAAAGGACATGCCATCCAAGTTGAAGGCATTCTCCAAAGTGCGTCCGAGGGATCTCGCTCCGAATCCGCCTGCCATTGCGGAACGATCAACCGGCAAGACGATGGGTCACAGCGCCGAGGACATGGCCAAGGCAAACGGCATCACGCGGCAAGCACAAGATGAGTTTGCGGTCCGTTCGCACGCCAGAGCCATCGAGGCTTGGGATTCAGGCATCTTCGATCAAGAAGTGATGCCATACCCCGTACCCCCCACGTTCAGGGACACAGTCGAACGAGACAACATCCCCCGCACCGACTCGACTCCTCAGAAGCTCGCAGAACTCAGACCCGTCTTCGACAAGAGATACGGTTCGGTTACCGCTGCCAACGCCTCACCACTCACGGACGGCGCCTCAGCCCTGCTGCTGATGGATGAGTCGGTGGCCAAGGCGCTCGGATACGATCCCAAGGCATATCTGAAGTCGTACGCATTTGCCGCGATCGATCCGAACTGGCAACTCCTCATGGGACCAGCGTTTGCATCGCCCCTCGCCCTCGACAAAGCGGGTATGACACTTGATGACATCGACGTCATCGACATGCACGAGGCGTTCGCGGCCCAGGTCCTCTCGAACGTGCAAGCGTTCGGATCTGACGATTTTGCAAAGGCCCGACTCGGCCGCGACAAGGCGATCGGCACCATCGACATGGAGAGATTCAACATCTACGGCGGTTCCATCTCCCTCGGCCACCCGTTCGCCGCGACGGGAGCTCGACAGATCATGACGATGGCCAACGAACTCGAGCGAAGGGGCGGGGGGACAGCTCTCGTCACCCAGTGTGCGGCAGGAGGTCTCGGTGCCGCCGTCGTGCTGGAGAGGTGAACCAATGACGTACGAGAACTTCCATTTCGACCTCAGCGACAACGGCGTTGCGACAGTCCTCATCGACCGCAAGGACGAGTCGATGAACACGCTCGGTGTGGCACTCATCACCGAGCTCGCCAATGTCGTTGGGCGCCTGGAGCAGGACGACGTCAAGGCTGTCGTGATCGGATCTGCAAAGAGGGACTTCCTCGCAGGTGCAGACATCCGAATGTTCGCCGGTATGGAGACCGCAGATGATGCAGTCAAGGGTCTGACAACACTCCACACCATCTTCGATCGCCTCGAGGCCATCCACACCCGGGATGGAAAACCCGTCGTGGCAGCCATCCACGGTGCATGTCTCGGTGGAGGCCTCGAGCTTGCACTGACCTGCTCGTCGCGCATCTGCTCGAGCAGCCCAAAGACCCAGCTCGGTCAGCCCGAGGTGCAACTCGGCCTGATCCCCGGAGCAGGAGGTACCCAGAGGCTTCCCGAACTCATCGGGCTTGCCGCTGGCCCCGAGATGATCATGGGTGGGAAGCCCGTCCGCCCACACACGGCGACGAAGCTCGGCCTCGTAGACGAGGTCACGCCACCGGAAGTGGTGCTCGAGGTCGCACAGCAGCGTGCCGCCGAAGCGATCGACGCTGCGCCGAAAGAACTTGTCATCGCGCTCAACGTGTCACCAGACAATCTTCAGAAACTGGCACTCGAGAAGAACCCCGCCGGACGCAAGATGCTGTGGAAGAAGGCACACGACACGATGATGGCTGGGACGAAAGGGCACTATCCCGCACCAAAACGGGCCTTCGAAGCAGT
>QMQC01000028.1 GCA_003648875.1 Actinomycetota bacterium | reverse complement strand
GCTCCGCGCGCCACCTCTACGTGGGCGGCGGAGAACTCGAGGATCTGCCCCTTGTCAACCACACTTTCGAGGAAGTACTCGACACTCGACAGCTTGCCTATCTGGTCGAGTCGCCACTCCGTGACGCGAGCCCATTGGTTGAGTCCCGGAAGACGGGATTCGAGAGAGACCCTGCCACCAAGCTCTCTGCGGGCCTCTGCAATGGTGACGTCGTACCCGCGCTTCCCGAGCGCAACAGCAGCCTCCAGCCCTGCGGGTCCACCGCCCACGATCAGGACGGTCGAGTCCGAACCCTTCGGCGGAATGACCTCTGGATGCCATCCCTTGCGCCATTCCTCGCCCATGGTCGGGTTCTGCGTGCACCGAATCGGTGTGCCCGTCTGATCACCCGTGTAACAGATGTTGCAGCCGATGCACTCGCGGATCTCGTCCTCGCGTCCCTCGGAAATCTTGCGAGGGATGAACGGGTCAGCGATCGAGGGTCGGGCCGCACCAACGAGATCGATGACACCTTGACGAACGAGTCGCAGCATCGTGTCCGGAGACGTGAATCGGCCAACGCTGACCACTGGCTTGCTCGTCACGCTCTTGACCCAGGACATGGTTTGCTCGAGCCCAGCTTCGGGAACGAAGCGCGAAGTGCCCATCTCGTAGCTGTAGTCATGCACGACGATATCCCAGAGGTCGGGGAGTTCACCGAGCATCTCGATCATCTCGCGAGGTTCAGATGTGTCCTGGTCGTCGTCAGGCCCGCCGCTGCTCGCCGAGAACCTGACTGCCACGGCACATGTGTCACCCACTGCTTCCTTGGTTTCCTCGATGAGTTCACGCAACAAGCGTGCCCGATTCTCGAGTGAACCACCGTATTCGTCGGTTCTGCGATTCGACGGGAGCAGGAACTGTCGGATCAGATACCAGTGTGCCGCATAGACATACACGATGTCGAAGCCGGCACGCTGTGCACGTCTTGCCGCCGCAAGATGCCAACGCTTCAGATCCTGAATATCCGACTTGTCCATCGCACGGGTCTGGAACGGATCCCATACGCCTGCTGGCTGACTCGCCGGACCGAGCGGTGCCTCTCTGGAGTAGAAGTTTGTGCTCCCGGCTCCACCATGCCACAACTCGACGCCAGCCAGCGCACCATGAGCGTGCACCTCCTCGACAGTCATTGAAAGCGCCGCGACGTCCTGGTCGTCCCACAGGGATGCCGAAGGAAACGGCTCATCATCTGACGAGGGGTGTATCGAGCAGTACTCCGTGCAAACAGTTCCCCACCCACCCTCGGCTTTGACCCCACGCATTGTGGCGAGTGTCTTCGGACGACGGTATCCCATCCCTGTGCAATGAGGAACCTGGTAGAAACGGTTCGGAGCCGTCACCGGTCCGATCTGCACAGGCTCGAAGAGGATATCGAATCGGGGGTCGCGCGGCATCAACGTCTCCTAGTGAACTCAGGTTCTTTGGCACCACTGCTGGTGCCGAATCATGTCAGAACGTATATGCGGGAGGGTCGACCCAAGCTGGGTCGACCCTCCCCTCCCCCACAATCAAACAGACGACTCAACCCCTATCAACCCTTCGCAGCCGAGAACGCGTCTGCGTAGTACGTGTTGAAGTCGCCTAGGTCCTCAAAGAACTCCAATATCTCCATGGTCTCCGGTAGCGGATAGATGGACGGGTCTTCGAGAATCTCCGGGTAGATGAACTCCTCCGCCGCCTTGTTCGGGCTGGCGTAGTAGTTGTAGTTCGTCAGCTCCGCGCCAACCTCAGCACCAAGCATGAAGTTGATGAACGTCTGGGCCGTGCACGGATGCTCCGCCGATGTCGGTATCGCCATCGTGTCCACCCAGGCGGCAGAACCCTCATTGGGAATGGCGTATCCATACTCCTCGTATGCGTCGTACTCCTCGGTTGAAATCCTGTCGAACTCACCCAGGAAGTCACCGTTCCAGCCCTGAGCCACCACAGTCTCGCCTGTGGTGAGCAGGGTCCAGTACGAGGAGGAGTTGAACGCAGCCAACCGGTCCTTGGTTGCTTTGATCAGATCCGCAGCCTCATCTACCTCGGCTTCGCTCGTCGTGTTCAGCGAGTAGCCGAGATACTTCAGGGCCGATCCCATCGTCTCGCGCTCGTCGTCGAGCAGCGAGATGAACCCAGTGTTCGCTGCGCTCACATCTGGATCGAAGATGACTGCCCATGACACGCCGTTCTCGTCGTCGATCGAACCGTATTGATAGCCGATACCGGTCGTTCCCCATTGATACGGTGCCGAGAACTGGTTCCCGGGATCATATGGCGGATTCGAGAAGAGATCAGAAATGTTCGCCATGTTTGGAACCATCGCCGGGTTGAGCTTCACGAGCAGATCAGCGTCGATCATTTGTGAAACCATGTAGTCCGAGGGCACAACCACGTCGTAGCCCACGCCTGCGTCGATCTGGGCAAGCATCACCTCGTTGGAGTCGTACTCAGTGAGAGTGACATTCACACCGAATTCTTCCTCGAAGTCGACCACGAGGTCTCTGACCTCGAACTCCTCGGCCAATGAGCCGGTGGGGATGTACCCGGTCCAGTTGTACAGGAAGAGTTCACCGTCGGTCTCTCCGAATACACAGGCATCCGCGTCGGCCTGTACGCCGGTTGCCGGCGCCTCGGTTGTGGGTGCCGCGGTTGTCTCGGTCGCCCCTGGTGCCGCCGTTGTGGTGGTGTCATCGGAGTCACCGCCACACGCTGCAGCCACGAGTGCCAAGACCGCCAGCAAGATTGTTATTCGCCTCATTGATGCTTCTCCTTGATTCAGTTCCTTCGCTCTTGAATCGGTTCCTTCGTCCCTTGGTCAGTTACTTCGTTCCTTCGTCAGTCATCTTTTTCCGATCGACGTTGAAATCCTAGTGAGCCCAATACGAGCACCATTGAGATTGCGATCATGAACGTTGAGACGGCGTTGATCTCGGGTGTGACCGACCGTCTGATGAGCCCGAACACGTATACCGGCAGCGTCGTCGCTCCAGGACCTTGGACGAAGCTCGTGATCACGACATCGTCGAGCGACAACGTCAGTGCAAGGAGGGCGCCACCGAGAACGCCCGGCAGGATCAACGGCAGTGTCACCCGGCGGAATGCCTGCCATCGGCCAGCGTAGAGATCGGCAGCGGCGTCCTCCATTTCCGGGTCCATGTGGGCCAGCCTGGCTCGCACGACGATGGCGACGAACGAGATGTTGAAGGCGATGTGCGCAAGGGTGATGGAAGTACGACCGAGCGGCACCAAGCCGGTCTGGGTAAACCACAACAGCAGCATCACGGCCATTGTCACGTCGGGAATGATTATCGGCAGATACAACAACCCGTCGAACGCACCCCTGCCGACCCAGCGCCGGTAGCGATCCAGGGAGAGCGCCGCCGCCGTGCCGAGAACCGTAGCGATGACCGTCGACCAGAGCGCGATCACAATGGAGTTCTTCAGAGCGTTCATGAGTTGCTGGTTGCCCAACATCTGGTCGTACCAGCGGAGGGAGAAGCCGCCCCAAATCCCGACATTCGAGGACCCTGAGAAGGAGAACACGACAACAACCATGATCGGCAGATAGAGGAACGCGAAAACGAACCAGCCGTTGATTGCCAGGATCCGTTCCACCCACGGGCGCGCCACTGCACCTTGATGCAGCGTCATACGGTCCTCCCCCCGGTTCGGAAGTACGCGACCGTCGCCAACAACATGACGAACAATATCGCCCCCGAGAGGGCGGATCCGAACGGCCAGTTCCGTGCCGAGCCGAACTGGGTAACGATGTAGTTGCCGAGCAGGGTCGTCTTTGCACCGCCGAGGATGTCGGGTGTCACATAGGCACCCAGACTCGGAATGAACACCAGGATCGATCCAGCGATGATCCCTGGCTTCGACAATGGGAGCGTGATCTTCCGGAAGGCCTTGGGGCCGGAGGCGAAGAGATCCCTTCCTGCCTCAACAAGGCTCCAGTCCATGCGCTCGAGCGCGGCGTAGAGGGGGAGAACCATGAACGGGAGGTATCCGTACACCAATCCGATGAACACCGCGGGCGCGGTGAACAGCATTCGTCCCCACAGTCCGGTGAACTCGCCGATCTGGGTGATGTACCCATCGGAGTCGAGCAGCATCCGCCATGCGTATGTGCGGACGAGGAAGTTCGACCAGAACGGGATCAGCACGGCGACGAGCAGTAGCGTGCGCGTGCTCTGTCTTGCACGGGTGGCGATCCAGTAGGCGAATGGGTAGGCGATCAGCAGGCATAGCAAGGTGTTGAAGATCGCCATGGTGAAGGACCGAACGACGATCGTCCGAACCAATGGCTCGCCAAGTCTTGCCCATGAGTCGAGGTTCCAACCTTCGAGCTCAGGCCGACCTGTCCGGCTCCTGCTGGCGAATGAGAACACGAACACGATGAGCAGCGGGAGCGTGAAGAAGACCGTCAGATACACATATGCCGGTGCAGCGTGAAAGAAGCCACGCCATGATTCGCGACGACGGGCGCTTCGCTCGAGCTTCGGGTTGGATGACTCCTGCTGAGCGCCCTTGCGCTCTTTGAGCGTGGTCACTGGGCCAACGCCGTTGCGGCTTCGGGATGAAAGTCGACGACCACGCTGTCCCCCATATCCCACCGTCTCATGCTCGGCTTGTTCTCGACGCGCACATCGAACGACCCGCCTGCACCGATATCGACCTCGTAGAACATGGTGCCTCCGTTGAAGACACTTCTGGCAATCGAGCCTTTGACCGCGTTGCGGCCGCTCGGAGCTTCCGAGGCTTCGGCGTAGAGATGGAGCATCTCGGGTCGCAGTGCGAGCGTCACGCTCGTTCCGGCAGCATCGCTCGTCCTTGCGCGCACGATCTCGCCACCCGAGAGTCGGACTGCACCGGCTTCCACGACTTCGGCCGTCAGGAAGCACATGTCGCCGACGAAACCTGCGACGAACAAGCTGCCGGGAGAGTCATAGATGTCTTCAGATCGCCCAACCTGCTCCATCCTGCCCTCGTTCATGACCGCGATCCGATCAGACATCGTCAACGCTTCTTCCTGATCGTGTGTCACGTAGACGAACGAAATGCCCACTTCGCTCTGGATGTCCTTCAGTTCGAGTTGCATCGTCTGTCTGAGCTTCAGATCCAGGGCTCCGAGCGGTTCGTCGAGAAGGAGTACCTTTGGCCGATTCACAAGGGCTCGTGCGAGTGCCACGCGCTGCTGTTGACCCCCGGACAGTGCGTTCGGCCTTCGCTTCTCCATGCCCGTCATTTGGACAAGTTCGATGGCCTCGCCAACCTTTGTCCGAATCTCCGCTGGGTCGATCTTCTGCATGCGCAGTCCGAAGCCGATGTTGTCCTCGACATTCATGTGTGGGAACAGGGCATAGGACTGGAACACAGTGTTGACGGGCCGCTTGTTCGGCGGACTTATGCCCATTTCCTCGCCGTAGATCTCGATACTCCCGTCGGTCGGGAATTCGAGACCGGCGATCATCCGCAGCGTCGTGGTCTTGCCGCAACCCGACGGACCGAGTAGGGAGAAGAACTCACCGTCCCTGATCTCGAGGTCGACATCGTCAACCGCGACAACGTCTTCGCCGAACCGTTTCGTGACACCGTGAAGACTGACGGCAGCGATGCTATCGGTCACTTGACGTCACCGGTTGACAGATCAGGGCCACCGAAGTGAGGCGAAAACCTGTTCGCATCGGCGATCGGGCACCAAACAGAAGTCGGTACCGTCGGACGATTACGGGTCATTCACGTCTCCACTCGGCTATAGGTGTCGATAGCATAGATCAAAAATCACATCGGTGTATAGCGGATCGTGTACAGGAACACCCATTGACGACCGTTTCGCTTGAAGTTGTCTGCTGGATCGACCATACTTCATCCTCTGATGACGTGAATCTACGCATCTATCCAATGTGACGTGGTGCAAACGCATGGGTTTCCGAAGTTCGATTTCAGGCGATCGGTTCGAGCGGACATTGACCGCTCTCGTGGTAGCAAACATGGTGGTGGATCATGACTGTTGAGTCCGTTCCCGGTCAACGTAATGGGCTTCCCGATCGATCACAAGTCGTGATCATCGGCGGCGGAGTGATCGGTGCGAGCGTGGCCTATCACCTCACAAAGCTCGGATGGACAGATGTCGTGCTCCTTGAGCGTGACCGCCTCACTTCGGGGACCACGTGGCACGCTGCAGGCCTTGTCGTGTCAGGAGGCATGACCACGGACACACTGGCGTGGATGGCGAAGTACTCGCGTGACCTCTTCGAAGTTCTCGAGGATGAAACGGGGCTGTCGACGGGCTTCCGCCCTGTCGGGTATCTGCAGACCGCCAGTAGGGAGGAGCGCGCACACAAGCTTCGGCGCGAAGCCGACTTCATGCGTGTGATGGGGATACACCGCGAGGAGATATCCCCGACTGAGGTGGCTTCGATGTGGCCCCAGCTCGACGCCAGGGAGGTCATCTCCGGCTTCTTTACCGCAAACGAAGGGAGAGCAGACCCAGGAAACGTCACTATGTCCCTCGCCAAGGGAGCACGGATGGGTGGTGTGACCATCATCGAAGGCGTCCGTGTTGTGGGCGTGACACGCGATGGGGACAGGGTCACAGGTGTCGTCACCGAACAAGGCAACATCGAGGCTGAGTACGTCGTCAACTGCGCTGGCATGTGGGCGAAGGAGGTCGGTGCGATGGCTGGCGTCTCGGTCCCACTACAAGCGATCGAGCACGCGTACCTGATCAGTGAGCCGTTCGACGGCGTTTCCCCTGACCTACCGATCTTCGAGGATCCCGATCGATTCGCGTACTACAAGGAGGAAGTGGGGGGGATCATGGTCGGACTGTTCGAGCCGGTCTCCGCTCCGTGGTCGCTTGACAAGATCCCCGATGACTTCAGCTTCGGTGAGATCCCTTCGGACTGGGATCGGCTCGCACCGTTCCTCGAACTGGCAATGGAGATCCTGCCTGAGCTGGAGAACGTTGGTATTCGGAAGTTGTTCACCGGCCCGGAGAGCTTCACACCGGACAATGGCTTCCTCCTCGGTGAAGCACCCGAATTGCGAAACTTCTTCGTCGCGGCGGGCATGAATTCGTTGGGACTTCTCACAGGCGGAGGCGCCGGATCGATCATCGCCAGCTGGATCGTTGACGGAATCCCACCGGTCGACGTCACCGATATCGATATCGCCAGGCTGTCCCCTTTCCAAACGGGCCGGTCCTACCTCGCAGAGCGCAGCGTCGAACTGCTTGGAAGGCTCCACTCGACCGGTTCGTGGCCGCACTCGCATCCGACGACGGCGCGAAACGTGCGCCGATCGCCTGTACACGACCGCCTCGAGAAGGCTGGAGCATATTTCTCCGAGTCCTCTGGTTGGGAGAGCCCGGCGTGGTTCGCCCCTGCCGGGACTGATTTCGAATTCAAGCTCACATACGGCCGTCAGGACTGGTTCGACCTCCATGCTGACGAGCATGCAGCAGTGCGCGAAGGTGTTGCGCTACTCGATCTGTCATCCATGTCGAAGTTCCTTGTCCAGGGACCAGGTGCGGAGCCCGCACTCAACCGCATCTCCGGTAACAACCTCGCTGTTCCTGTCGGCCAGTGCGTCTACACCCAATGGATGAACGAGGCCGGTGGCATCGAGGCTGATGTGACCGTGACCCGTATCGGTGAACACCAGTTCCTGGTTGTGGCTGCGGAGTTCTTCCACAGAAGGGTCGAGGCGATCCTCCACAGGAACACATCACCTGGCGACAGCGTCTACGTAACCGACGTAACGTCGGGATACGCACTGCTGAGCGTGCAAGGTCCGGGCTCGCGAGAGCTCCTCAGCACGATCACAACGGCGAGCTTGAGCAACGATGACTTCCCTTACTTCACCGCACAGGAGATCGATCTCCATCATGCTCGCGGCTTTGCCTTCAGAATGAGTTTTGTCGGTGAGCTCGGCTGGGAACTCTTTGTTCCCTCTGAGTTCGCGCTGGGCGTATACGACCGGATCAACGATGTCGGCTCGGACTTCGGGCTTGTACATGCTGGGATGGAGACGCTCGAAAGCACCCGTACCGAGGCTGGGCGGCGCGACTACGGCCTCGACATGGAGAACACGGACACACCGCTCGAAGCAGGCGTCGGGTTCGCCCTGGACTTCGACAAGCCTGGTGGCTTCATCGGACGTGAGGCACTTGTGAGACAGCGGGAGAGTCGACCATACAAATCACGGCTCGTGCAGTTCCTTCTCGAGGATCCAGAGCCTCTGCTCTACGGTGAGGAACCGATCATTTTCGATGGAGAAGCTGTCGGATACCTGCGATCCGGCGCGTATGGTCACACGCTTGGTGGCGCGATGGGCATGGGGTACGTCGAGAACGAGGACGGCGTCACCATCGACATGATCAGGTCGGGCGGATTCGAGATCCAGGTGGCCGGTGAGCGTTTCCCTGCAGAGACTTCGCTGCGCCCGATGTACGACCCAAAGGGTCTCAGGGTTCGCATGTAGGTGTTCCGGAGGGCCGACTTTATCTGGATGCGGCAGGCCGCAAACGGACTCTTCGGATTTGGGCGGGGTAGGTGAGCACCCGGGAGATGACAGGCCGCCAGACGTAATACGTATTACGTCGTACGTATTACGTAATGGGCAATCCCCATCTTCAATGCATCTCCCCCAAGACTCGCTCGATCGACTCTCGTGTGATCCGGACGATCTCCCTGAACTCGTCGGGGCCGGCGATGAGCGGAGGTGAGTACTGGATTATCGGAGCACCGCGCCCATCGGCCCTGGCGATCAGCCCGAGTTCGAGGAGGACCGGTTTCAGCCGTGAAACGATTTCGGCGGTTTCGTCATTGCCAAAGGCTATCCCTCGTCTTGCGTCCTTCTGGAGCTCGATCGCATAGAAGTAACCCGATCCCCTTACCTCAGAGACGATGGGAAGATCGAGCAGAGTCTCCAACTCCTGGCGGAACAAGTCCTGATTGGCTGTGACGTTCTCGATCATCCCCTCAGATTCCATCACCTCGATGTTCGCAAGGGCAACGGCACACGATACGGGATGACCACCGAACGTGATGCCGTGCATCACGATGTCTTCATTGTCACGGAACGCCTGTGCGATGTGCGGCCTTGTGATCACACCGCCCAATGGGGCATAGCCGGACGTGACACCCTTGGCGAACGTGATCATGTCCGGCACGTAGTCGAACTTCTGGCCACCGAACCACGTACCGAGCCTACCGAAGGCGCAGATGACCTCGTCGCTCACAAGGAGAACTCCATGCCGATCACAGATCTCCCGAACACGTTTCCAGTAGCCCTCAGGTGGCACGAAGCAGCCGCCCGAGTTCTGCACCGGTTCGAGGAACACAGCAGCGACCGATTCTGGACCTTGGTCGAGGATGGCTTCCTCGATCTCTTCGGCGCACGCGAGGGTGCATGCACCCTCGCCGTGGGGATGATTCGTCGTGGACACGTGCGTGACCATATGGTTGAGAAGCGGTTCGTATGGCTCTCGAATCGAGTCGATACTCGTGATCGACAGAGCTCCGAAGGTCGTACCGTGATACGCAGTCCGCCGGGCGATGACCTTCATCCGATCCGGTTCACCCTTTGCAAGGAAGTACTGTCTGGCGAGCTTCCAGGCTGATTCAACAGCTTCGGACCCGCCTGAGGTGAAGAACACCCGATCCATGTCACCGGGGGCCAACTCGACGAGCTTTGCAGCCAGGTCTGCGGCCGGGCGATGCGCCATTCCCCAGATCGGGAAGTACGCCATCTGTTCGGCCTGCTTGCTTGCCGCCGTTGCGAGTTCCGATCGGCCATGGCCGATCGCAGACACGAAGAGCCCTGCCAACGAGTCGAGATAACGGTTTCCGTCCGAATCCCAGACGTAGCAGCCCTCTCCTCGGTCGATCACGATGGGTCCTTCGCTCGGAATGTGGGCGAAGTGCAGCCAGAGATGGTCCTGTGCGGTGCGTCGGATATCCGTCATGCGTTCCTCCACTCATCGAGCGACATCTGTGCGTTATGAATATAGTTGAAGAGCGGTGCCCACCTTCATAGCGTTTCGCTTGTGAAGTATGGCGATTCCGATGGTTTCGCTTGAGACGGGGATCAGAGCCGACCATACTTCCCGGCGATATGTCGAACGAGAAGCCGACAACGATGACTCCCCTTGGTGGAGACGGTGATGCCTGAACTCCTGTATGCCCGGGCGACGAGCGCATATGCCGTTCAACTGCGAGAACTCGAAATCGTCTGCTTCCCCACCCTCGCCGAAGCAGACATGTTGACCGAGGAGGAGGTCGGTGTCCAAGAGGAAGTGTTTCCTGAGGGTGCGTTCATGGTGCTCGACCGCGAGCGGGTCGTCGGCATGGCATCAGGGATCTTTGTCGATTACGACCTGGCGAACCTGCAGCATTCGTTGTACGACATCGCCGGCGACATCGGTCTCTACGCTCACAAACCCGATGGAGAGTGGTACTACGGCCTCGACATTGCGGTGCACCCTGAGTACCGCGGGTTGGGTATCGGGAAGAAGCTCTATGAGCTACGCAAGCAGGTCGTGAAGGATTTCAACAAGCATGGCATCATCGCCGGCGGTGTTATCCCCGGATATGCAGCGCACAAGGATGGGATGTCTGCAGAAGACTACGTCGAGGCAGTGACAGCTGGAGAGTTGTTCGATCCAACGCTGTCTTTCCAACTCGCCAACGGTTTCGAGGTGCTCGGAGTGATCGCCGATTTCGTAAGGGACGAGGCGATCGACGGTTGGGCTGCGTTCATCGTGTGGTACAACCCGGATTACGACCAGTCCCGCGCATGATCCGTTGGATGGCTCACCGGTGGGTTGTGGGAGAATGCAGGCATGTCTGACGTCCACCGATTTGCGACGTTCTCCAGCTTCTGTGGGGTGCCGGCCATTCCGCTCGACCGCATCGAGGACGAAGAACCTGATGTCGTCATCATCGGTGCACCCATCGACTGGGGTGCCACATATCGCGGAGGCGCCCGCTTCGGTCCCAAGGCGATCAGAGAGGCTGACTATCTCGGCGCCGACATGGTTCGTCCACACCTGCCGACCGGTATCGATCCTTTTGCAGAATTCACCGTCGTTGATGCTGGCGATATCGCTGTAGCTCCCGGATACCTCGAGCTTGGCCTCGAGACTCTGGCCGATGCCGTGGAGCGCATCGCCTCAGTCGCGGCGATTCCGATCATCCTTGGTGGTGATCACTCCGTCACCTACGGGAATTGCACGGGATTGGCTCGTGTCCACGGTGACGGGTCCTTCG
>QMQC01000027.1 GCA_003648875.1 Actinomycetota bacterium | reverse complement strand
GAGATCCTTGCGACGTGCAACGTCAACGTACGCGACGAGCCACAACATGACGAGAGGCACGCCGAGACCGATGACGAGCAACCATGGCAGTGTCCCATCGGCCGGTTTCATGCTGATTCGAGGAGTTTCGCCTTGAAGGCGGCAAACTCCTCGGCAGTGAGTGTGCCGGAATCGTGCAGGTCGGCGAGTTTCTCGAGTTGGTCGATGGTGGAGCCCTCGCTCGAATCGGCCACCGTCTGCTTCGTCCGGACCTCCGGTTCCGGGGCCAACTCCGGGCTGTTCGGGCGAGTGAGGAAGTAGATCAGCATCCCGAAGATAGGCAGCAGCACCACTGCCACAGCCCACATGCCCCTCGCAAGGCCTGAGATGTCTCTGCGTCCGGCGAGATCCCCGAGTGTGAAGATCCACAACATGATCAAGGGGACGAATATCAGCAGAAGCAGAGAGAATTCCCAAAAGGACACATGTACCTCCGGTTGGATCTGGTATCGCCCATCGTACCGAAGGCGAGCCGCCACGCGATCAACAACTTCACCTTTCGGCCAACCCTGCCGAAAGAACAGATGATGAGTCTCTTCCTAATTGCATCATGTCGACGCTGCTGATACTCGCGGTGCTTGCCATCATGGCTGCCATCGCCGTTGCGATTGTCGCCGTCGTGATGAAGCGTCCGGATTCGAGACTCGGGTATTTTGCCCATTACGACCAGCTGACCGGGCTGATCAACCGATCGCTCTTCCAAGATCGGCTCTCGAGTGCGCTCATCCGTGCGCGTCGCGATGGTGGACTCGTAACGGTCATGTTCCTCGACATCGACGGATTCAAGGTCGTCAATGATCGTTTTGGCCACGCGATCGGTGATGAGCTCTTGCGCCAGATTGCGGCCCGGCTCGTCGGATGCTTGCGCGAGACGGATACTGTTGCCCGGCTCGGCGGCGACGAATTCACCGTCATTCTCGAGGGTGGCAAGAGGGTCGAGGATGCCGGCCATGTTGCCACGAAGATCCTCAAGACGGTGGGCACCCCTTATCGCATTGGAGATCGGGAACTCATAATCACCGCATCTATCGGGATCGCAATGTATCCCCTCGACGGCGATTCGTATGAGGAACTGCTCAAGGGAGCTGATACCGCGATGTATCAGTCCAAGGCAGCAGGACGAAACACTTACCAGTTCTTTACCAGATCGCTTCGAGATCGAACATCTGAGCGAACCACATTGATGGAGGATCTGAGATATGCAATCGAGTCGGGGACCCAGCTCAGGCTCGAGTACCAGCCGATTGTCGACGTTGCCCTTGGCACCGTGATCGGAATCGAGGCACTCGTGCGGTGGGACCATCCCACACAGGGTTTACTGATGCCCGGTGCGTTCATCCCTCTCGCCGAGGAGTCCGACCTGATCGTACCGATGAGCAAGTGGTTGCTCGATGAGGCATGCAATGACATGCACCAGTGGATCGCTGCCGGGATGCGACCGATGCGGGTCGCAGTGAATGCGTCCGAGAGACTGTTCAGGGATGCGAACCTCGTCGAGTCGATAGCGGGAGCACTCGCTGCAGCCGATCTCGATCCGAGACATCTGGAGATCGAGGTGACGGAACGAACGATCACCTACGAGGCTGAGCGAACAGAACGGGCGCTCGCACGACTCTCCGGAATTGGTGTGAAGGTGTCGATCGATGACTTCGGAACCGGCTATTCGTCGTTGGGACACCTACAGCGACTCTCGATTCACGCGTTGAAGATCGACCATTCGTTCGTTCGCGAGGTGCACAGCAGGGAGGAGTCGCGAGCGATTGTCGAGGCGATCGTCTCCATCGCTCGGAGTTTCGACCTTGACGTCATCGCTGAGGGCGTCGAGACTCCAGAGGAACTGGCGACGATCCGAATGCTCGGCTGCACGAGGGTTCAGGGATACCTCGTGGCCCATCCACTGAGACCCGAACGCGTCATGGAATTCGTTGACAGCTACGACCAGACGCTGGCCTTCTTGGGCACCGACGCACGACGTACAACCAACGAGCAGATCTGACAGCGTCCCGAGGCTTCAGGCCGAGACGCTCGCCAATCCCAATGAGGCTGACTTGCTCAAGGCAGACATCATCGAGCTGAGGGCCAGATCGATGAGATGATCCAACGAGCGCGCAATTAGGGCGATGGCACAAGCGTGCTCACCGTGTCCGATGGTGGTCAGGACTCTGCGGACCTGGGTGTCATGAGACGCGGACAGAGTGGCGCCGGATCCACGGGCCTGGGACTTGACATCGTTGTGCGCACCGCAGAGCGGACCGGTGGCGGTATCAGGATCGGTATGTCCAGCGACGGGGGTGGTGAGATCTCGGTGGTGTTTGGGGCGTCAGGACGCGACGGCCGCGGGGTCGAGAAAGACACTCAGCTCGGTCAGAGCATCGGCTGATACTGAGAAGTATGCCCACTTGCCCCGTTGTTCGCGTGTTAGCAGCCCTGCCTCCGTGAGAACCTTGAGATGATGGCTGACCGTTGGCTGACTCACGCCGAGTGGTTCCGTCAGATCGTAGGCGCACTGCTCCGGCTGAGACGCAACGAGGCTGAAGAGCCGCAACCTCGTTGGATCGGCGAGGGCCTTCAGTCGTACCGCCATCGTGTCTGCGTCCTTGCGCGACAGGGGTGAACAGCAGACGGGGGAGCAGCACGTATCCATGAGGTCAGCCTACTACTCGTATCGATAAACATCGATAGGAGGATCCATCTACCATCGCCCATCGGTCGTCGCATTCGGCGTTCGGCAGATGGCTTTCGGCTGCAATCTGCAACAATTGGCGAGAACGAGCAAGGGCGCCCTTTCATGACCACGACCATTCCGGCATCGATCACCGACAGGCCAGCGGGGTACCCGTCCGAGTGGGAACAAGATGCAGTGATGAAGGACGGTGGCACTGTTCGCATCCGTCCGATCGTCCCTGCCGATGCCACTGCTTTGCAGGCGTTCGTCAGGAACATGTCGACGGAGAGCAGCTATTTCCGGTTCTTCCGCGTCAAGAGACAGCTTGAACCCGAAGAGATCGAGGAGTTCACGAATCTGGACTATGACGGGCAGATGGCCTTCGTCGCGATCGTTGATGGCGAGCTTGTCGGCGTTGGCCGATATACCACCCACCATTGCCATGACGGCATCGCAGAGGCCGCCTTCACGGTTGCCGATGAGCTCCAGGGAAGGGGAATCGGAACGCTCCTCGTATACCGTATCTCCGCATACGCACGAGCACGTGGCGTCACGAGTTTTCGTGCACATGTCCTCGCGGACAACCACGCCATGATGCGTGTGTTTCGCAACGCGGGCTTTGCCATGCACCGTGATATCGATCAGGGTGTCTACACCGTTGAGATCGACACGGAACAGTCAGACGCTGTTCTTGCGGCTGAGGGACGTGCCGAGCAGATCTCGATCGCAGCAAGCGTGATGCCCCTCTTCTATCCCACTTCGATCGCGGTCATCGGCGCAAGTCGTGACAAGTCGTCCATAGGAGGGAGACTTTTCAACAACATCATCAACGCTGACTTCAACGGGCCTGTCTATCCGGTCAACCCAAAGGCTTCCGTTGTGCGCTCGATCCACAGCTACCCATCGGTGACGGACATTCCAGGTTCCGTTGATCTTGCGTTCATCGTTGTACCTGCCCGGTTCGTCAACGATGTTGTCAGGGAGTGCGCCGAGAAGGGTGTGCGCGGAGTCGTGGTGATATCTGCAGGATTCTCGGAAACCGGGGAGCAGGGGGAGCAGATGGAGGGGGAGTTGCTCGATATCGTGCGCGATGCAGGAATGCGCATGGTCGGCCCGAACTGCATGGGACTCCAGAACACCGACCCTGCGGTGAGCCTTGACGGGCAGTTCGGACCCGTGATGCCGAGGGCCGGGAACGTATCCATGTCCTCACAGAGTGGTGCTCTTGGCCTGGCAATCCTCGACTATGCGACCCACCTCAATCTCGGCATATCGACATTCGTTTCAGTAGGCAACAAGGCTGATATCGCCGGAAATGATCTGCTCCTGTTCTGGGAGGACGACCCAAACACCGATGTGATCCTTCTCTACCTCGAGTCTTTCGGCAATCCCCGGCGGTTCTCGCGGATCGCCCGTCGAATCACGAAGAAGAAGCCGATCGTTGCGGTGAAGTCAGGCAGAACTTCAGCGGGGGCAAGGGCAGCCTCGAGCCATACCGGTTCCCTTGCGAGTCTCGACGTTGCGGCGGACGCTCTCTTTCGCCAGGCGGGCGTCATCAGGGTCTCCACCCTCGAAGAGCTCTTCGATGTCACCGCACTGCTGGCCAATCAACCCGTTCCACGGGGAGATCGAGTCGCCGTTGTGACCAACGCAGGCGGGCCGGCGATCCTCGCGGTCGATGCGCTCGAATCGCAAGGACTCTCGGTCCCTGAGCTTTCGGAAGGGCTCCAGGACAAGCTCCGATCGTTCCTGTCGGACGACGCAGCGGTCACGAATCCGGTCGATATGATCGCTGCGGCTGGACCTGAGCAGTATCGCCTCGCCATAAAGGCGCTGCTCGAAAGTGAAGAGATCGATTCGCTGATAACGTTGTACATCCCTGCGTCACAAGAAGGTGTGTCGAAGACGTCGACGGCGATTCGAGAGGCGGGTGAGGCGACGCCGGACGACAAGACATTCCTGTGCGTGTACATGCACTCCGGGGGAGCACCGAGCGAGCTCAGCAGCCTTGATGTGGGGTTTCCAACGTTCTCATTCCCTGAGCGTGCGGCAAAAGCATTGCGCAAGGCCACGACCTATGCCGAGTGGCTCGCCAGGCCTGAAGGGGTTCTCCCCCAATTCGACGGTGTCGATATTGAGCGGGCGCGTGGGATCATCGACGCAGCGATCGAAGGTGTGGGTGAGGATGGGATCTGGCTCGATCCGGATTCGGTTGACACGCTCCTCGATTCGTATGGATTGGCGATCCCGAAGGCTCGGGTTGCTTCGACGGCGGAGGAAGCGATTGCGTTTTGGGAAGAAGTCGGTGGCTCGATCGTTCTCAAGGTGATCTCGCCGTCTGCTGTTCACAAGTCTGATGTCGGGGGTGTCGCGCTCGACATGTCCGGTGCTCAAGACATATCTGTTGCGTACGAGCAGGTGATCGGTGCGGTCCCTGATCCTCAGGGCGTTCTCGTCCAGGAATTCGTGTCAGGTGGTCACGAGGTGCTGATCGGCATGGTCGAAGATCCAACGTTCGGACCACTGGTCGTGTTCGGACTCGGAGGTGTGTTCGTGGAGCTCATCGGAGACGTGGCATTCCGGATCCATCCCATCACCGACCTCGACGCGGCCGAGATGATAAGTGAAGTGAGGTCGGCGAGACTCCTCGAGGGCTATCGGGGTGGTGAGCCTGGTGACGTCGATGCGGTTATCGACACGATCCTGCGTGTGTCCGTTCTCATCGATGACCTGCCCGAGATCATCGAGATGGATCTGAACCCAGTGAAAGTTGGCACGCCGGGCTCGGGTGTGCGTATCGTGGATGCTCGTATCAAGATAAGGCCGACGGTCGGGACATGGATGCCATCACGGACCGACCTGCCATCGAACATTTAGGGAGCTGACATGAACGTCAGGGATCTGATGACAACTGACGTGGTTGCTGTGGCACCCTCCACATCGGTCAGAGACGCTGCCAGGATGATGTTCCGTTATCGGGTGTCGGGTCTGCCTGTCGTCGATGCTGATGATCATGTGCTCGGGATAATCACAGAGGGCGATTTCCTTGCCCTCGAGGTCGAGCGAGCTGAATCCGGTCTCGTTCCCGAACTGGTGCGCGACGTCATGTCGCAGTCTGTGCTGAGCGTTGCCGCCGATCTAGAGATTCTCGAGGCGGCAAGGTTCATGCAGAGCCACGACGTCAAGCGAGTCGTGGTCGTGGAAGACGCAAAGATGGTGGGGGTGCTCTCCCGTTTCGACATCGTTGCCGCATTCACCCGCCCTGATGACCTCATCGAGGATGAGATTCGCGAGGACCTCATCCGGCGCGTTCTCTTCGTCGATCCGGAAACCGTTGATGTATCGGTGGCAAACGGGATTGTGCGTCTTGTCGGATCGATAGGAACGCGCACCGAGGCCAGGCTCGTCGAAGAGCTCGCAAGGCGCCTCGACGGAGTCGCCGACGTCCAGAACGACCTGACCTGGCGCCTCGACGACACAGAAGGGATCGAGCCCGTCAGTGGCTGAAAGCGCTGAGGGCATACGGATCGCAAGGGCTGGTGGAGGCACGGGCGAACTGGATGCGCTCTTCGTCCATGCGACGGGATTCTGCAAAGAGGTTTGGCAACCCGTGATCGATCTGGTTGCCACAGACCCGTTCTCGTGGATGTCCATCGATCAGCGGGGTCATGGGGACAGCGACACAGGGAGGCCTCCCAACGATTGGGACTTCCTCGCCCGAGATGTGATCGACGTCCTGGGGGGCCGTGATGGAGTGATCGGCATCGGTCACTCATCCGGAGGGGGCGTGATTGCAAGGGCTGAGGCGTTTCGTCCGGGGATCTTCAGACATCTTGTTCTGGTCGAACCGATCATCTTCCCGCCACCCTTCAGACGGATGGACGGCCCGATGTCCGAGGGCACGAGAAGGCGCCGAAGAACGTATCCGTCGCGCGACGATGCGTTCGAACGATTCGAGTCCGGCCCGTTCGGCTCATGGACCTCAGATGCTCTTGCCGCGTACATCGACCACGGCTTTCGCTCCACCGGTGGTGGATGGGAACTCAAGTGTGCTCCCGAGGTCGAGGCCGATTTCTACGCGGAGGGGTTGAATCACGACACGTGGGACCGTGTCAAGACGATCGAGGTGCCTGTCACGCTCGTTGCAGGCGAGCAGTCGAATACGCACCCGAAGCCGTATCTCGTTGCTCTCGCCTCACGGTTCCGTGATGTCGAGGTCGTCGTCGTGCCCGGAGCGGGCCATCTCGTCCCCATGGAGGATCCTGGCTCGATCGCTCACATCATCGAGCGCGTTGTCGCGAGGGGCTGAGAACCGGGGGCATATACCATCTCACCGATGTTCCTGCTCAGACCCGAAGAAATCGATGAGTTGCGCGATGATCTCGCCACCCAGTCAGGGTTCCGGATCGCATCCATCGACGTCGACTTTGACGCCTTCGACTTCGCCCGCACCGGTGAGAGTCTTGTTGACCGTGCCGTTGCTTACTCGATGCCGAACGGTGACCGTCTCGTCGGAATCGGCACGGCATGGAGCGCGTCGGGAACAGGGGAGAGGCGATTTGCCGACATAGGAGAAGGGCTCGCCGCGATGGGCAGGCCGGATCTCAAGGCCTTCTTCGGATTCTCATTCCTGCCCGAGGGCGCGAGTTCAGATGTCTGGGATGGCTATCCCTCAGCGGACGTCTTCCTTCCACGAATCGGGATCGAGCAGTCTGGCGACGGTACGAGGCTCACAGTGATGATCCCCGAGACGGATCACATCGGGCCGACTCTCGATCTGCTCGGCTCGATCCGTCACCCGGAGCGCATCCAGGTGATGGATCTCGGCGATCACTCGATCGAATCGCACCCGCCGGTCTCGGAGTGGGCAGCATCGGTGGCCGATGCGCTCGTCGAGATCCGCAAGGGTGATCTCGACAAGGTGGTGCTCGCGAGATCGGTCGTTGTACGATCCACTGAGCCTGTCGCGATTCTGCGCGTCTTCAGAGAACTCGTGCGTCAGTACCCCCAGTGCTACAACTTCGCGTGGAAGTCGGGCGACGCCGTGTTCATGGGGGCGAGTCCAGAGCTGTTCGCAGAAGTCGATGGCAGCCGGTTCCACTCGAACCCGCTTGCGGGATCAGCCCCGAGAGGTGAGGGCGAGGATGAGGACAGGATCATCGCTCAGACGCTCATGACGATCGCAAAGGAACGCGAAGAGCATGCGCTCGTCGTTGATGACCTGACCAAACGTCTTGCACCGTTCGTAGCGGAGCTGACGGTTCCAAGGACTCCGTCGCTCAAACAGATGGCGACGGTTCAGCACCTCTCCACAGAGATCGATGGCGTCCTGGCAACAGGGGTCGGGATCCTCGACGTCATCCAGGCGACGCATCCGACGCCTGCCGTTGGCGGAGTTGAGCGAGACGCTGCGGTTCGGTACATCAAGGATCATGAGGTGATTGATCGCGGTTGGTATACCGGTGGGATCGGGTGGATAAACGGTGCGGGCGACGGAGCCATCTGCATAGGGCTGCGGTGCGGTCTTATCAGAGAGAACACCACGCACGTCTTTGCGGGAGCGGGCATCGTTGCAGGGTCCGAGCCGAAGGCTGAGCTTGACGAAACGCGCCTGAAGCTGCGTCCACTCATGGATCTCCTCACCGCCAACTGACGGATTTCACTCTCTCCCTTCACAATCGAGCCTCGATGGAGGATGATTGGAAGGCAGCGGAAGGAAGAATCCATGAGTCATGACAGCGGATTCCGTCGTAACGACCACGATTCGAACCACCAGCCACAATTTCGGCAACAGAAGCGTTCCAAAGCATCCCGCGCGTATGAGGAGCGATTGACTCGACGCCACAAGGAACATGAAGAGGCGCGCAGGGCGGCGCAAGAATCGACGGAATCTGACGAATAGCGAATCGGCCATCAGTCAGCGGTCTTCGACCGCCAACCATCGGACAGAGAACGCACGGCCGATCTGATCGCCTCGTGATGTCTCACGTTCTCGGTGCGATCGGTGTGCAACTCGATGAGGTATGGGGCGTCGATCGGTGTCGCCACCGCCGCGGCATATTCGTCGATCGTGTCGATCCGTGTTGCGCTGAGTCCCATCGATTCGGCGATCCTTGCGAGTGAAAGACCGTGGGGGGTTCCCCAATGACGCTCATAGGTCTGGGAGCCCACGACATCCGATGTGGCCTGTGGGAGGAACGAGAATATGCCTCCACCGTCATTGTTCATGACGATGATTCGGAGGGGTGCGCCGATCTTGGCGATCTCGGAGAATGCAGTTGCGTCGTGGAGAGCGGCAATGTCCCCGAGGAGAAGAGTCACGGGTGCACCACTGAGAGCCGCTCCCATCGCAGACGACATCGTACCGTCGATTCCGTTGACCCCCCGGTTGGCAAGGACGGTGATATCCGAACGTGGAGCACCGAAGGTATCGATGTCCCTGATCGGCATCGAAGACCCGACGTAGAGCGAACCTCCGGCCGGGACGCAGGCAGCGAGAGTGCGAGCGATCTCTGGCTCATTCGGAAATGGCAGCTCGGCCATGGTCCTCGTCGCAGTGACATTGACGGCCTCGTCCAACGCAAGCCACGCATCGAGAAAGGCCTTGTCGCTCGTGATGTCCGGCACGTTCGCCCGAAGGAATGCCCCCGGTTCGGCGTCGATGACCGTCCCTGCACTTCTGAGGGGATCGGTGAGCCGTGAACTATCGACGAGGATCTGCTCCACCCCTGACCGTTCGAGCCAGGTCCACAGCGCCTTGGATGTCGGAATCGGCCCGAGTCTGAGCACGATATCCGGGCGAGCTATATCGAGTGCATCGGTGCTTCCCGCGAGCAGATCGCCGTTGGTCACCGTACTCGGTCCTGAGACCCAGCACTGGGCGTCAGACATCACGGGGGCGCCCAGCGACTCCGCGAGATCGTCCACGGCATCATCGAACCCATGACTCTGCCTACCGCCAGCCACGATGAGGACCTTGTGGCCGATCAAACTTTCTAGCAGGCGTCCCGGCACCTGTTCCTGAGGCTCAGTGGCGGCCCAGCGGCCAGCGTCCGACGGCGGAACGGGATGATCAGGGAGCAGTTGCTCATCAAACGCTGCGTTTGCATGGGCGGGCCCGAAGGGCAGCGTCAGAGCAGACTCGACCAACCTGTAGCCGTCACGGCGTCCGGTGGTACCACGTGTATCGAGATCTTTGAACACCTTGACGTGTGATCCAAACAGCTCGATCTGATGCATCGTTTGAGGGGCGCCGGTACCCCTCAGGGACGCGGGTCTGTCTGCGGTGAGGATGATCATCGGTACCGCGGCCTGATCCGCCTCAACGATTGCAGGGAAATAGTGCGTTGCGGCGGAACCAGATGTGCATACGACAGCTGCAGGTCTTCCCGTTGCCTTCCCATACCCGACTGCGGCGAATCCCGCTGATCTCTCGTCTCTGACCGAAAGGTCGCGGATCCGCGGATCCGCGACGAATGCCAATGTCAGGGGGGTGTTGCGCGAACCAGGCGAGATGAACACGACATCGACACCGCAATCGGCGATCCCTGCCACGAGATCTGCGCAATAGCGTGCATGTTCGTCTGCTGTGGTCACCGTAGGCCAGCCTACTCTCGCGCGCTCAGAACACGATCCCCAGGGACAGCAGGAACGCCACGAAGAGCTGGAGTTGTGCCGTTCCCTTGAGCACCCCGATGAGCGGTGGTCCCTGTGTCTCTGTGTAGATCGTCTTGACCAGAGGGATGCTCAGCGGTGCAACGATGAGCGCCATGAGCGTCATCGGCGGGAACCACCCGACGAGTGCACCGAAGGCGATGACGAGGAATGCCGCGATGAGCGAACCGGCATACAACCGTCTGGCCCACCGGCGTCCCATGACAACCGCGAGCGTCCGCTTCCCAGCCCCGGTGTCCGTGTCGATGTCACGGATGTTGTTCGCCTCGAGGATCGCGGCGGCAAGGAGGCCCATCACCACACCGCCGGCCCACGCGGCAGAGGGAACCGGGCTGGAGAACACGAACCGAGTTCCTGCGGTTGCCACGATGCCGAAGAACATGAAGACGAAAAGTTCACCGAGTCCGTAGTAGCCATAGGGCACAGGCCCATTCGTGTAGCCAAGGGCTGCAAGGATCGAGATGACGCCGATCACGAGTATCGGCCAGCCTGCATACCAGATCAGGTAGATGCCGGCGAGCCCCGCAAGCCCGAAGGCGACTGCAATGCCTCGCCTCATTTCTCTTGGGTTGATGATCCCTGATGCAACGGCTCGTTGCGGTCCGATGCGAGACTCGGTGTCAGCGCCCTTCTGTGCGTCGGCGAGGTCGTTTGCGTAGTTGACTCCGATCTGGATCGCTATGACGGCGAAGAGAACGACGCCGAAGGGGAGCAATGAAAAGACATCGTCGTGCCAGGCGCTTGCACTCCCGATGAGCACGGGCGCGATACCCGCAGGGAGGGTTGCGGGGCGCGCAGCCATGATCCACGGATTGGTCGGTTGTGGCATTTCTAGAACTGCCAGGGGAACGCGGAGTAGTCCGGATCGCGCTTGTCGAGAAAGGCATCCCTACCCTCCTGTGCCTCGTCCGTTCCATATGCAAGACGAGTTGCCTCACCGGCGAACAACTGCTG
>QMQC01000026.1 GCA_003648875.1 Actinomycetota bacterium | reverse complement strand
GCAAACGCCCCGCTCGGCCATGGCGTGCCTTTGGCGATACCCTCAGCCAACACCTTCTCGAGGCGCTCGATAATCTCGGAGTCCCTGTCTTCAGACAGCCAGATGTACTCTGCCAGCGCCGCAGCAGCAGTATCAAGCACGGTCAGACCCTCCGCCGGAAGAGCGAATTCCCACATGCGGAGGATCGCTGTTCGCGCTTCACCCCGGCCTCGTCGCGCTTGGATCGATCCGAGCACGCGCCATGCCAGCGTTTCCACCGTGGGGTTCGATCCGAGCGTTTCCGTTGCTGCGTCCTCGGCCGCAGCCCACTCGCCCTTCCACAGCAGGAACTCTGAGTACATCGCCTGTCCGTCGACCTCGAGCGCTCGAATCTCATATCGAGCTGCCGTATCACGGGCCCGCTGTGCGAAGTCAGTTGCTCGTCCTACGTCGCGCATATCTCCAGACATCCCGGCCATGGTCTTCAATGCAATGATCTGGCCCCAGCGATCGCCGGCATGTGCTGCCCGTTCGTGAGCCTCCTCGATCAAAGACATTCCACCTATGTCTCCGTGGCTGTGGATGAGATTCCCCTTGATATTCAGAGCGTGCATCATGGCTTCGTCATCATCGACCGCTTCGGCGGTGGCCATGGCCTGGTTGACGAGTTCCAGGATCGCTGCGTCCTTGTCCGAGTAGATCCACTCCAGGAACGCCCGGAGACTCTCCGACCTCGCCAAGTCCGTACTTGGACCGAGTGGGCCGAGAATCGCGACCGACTCGGCTGCATAGTCGAGGGACTTCTGCGGATGTGCGAATAGTCTGTTGACGCGAGCGGCCGTTGTCAGTGTCCTCGCCAGCTCGCGGTCATCGCCGGCCAATCGGCGAAGCTCGATCGCTCGATCGAATATCTCGACAGCGTCCTTGTTGTCGAGATAGTGCTCCTCTCTTCCCCAGTCATCGAGGATGGCCGCTCGTTCGCCGACATCGATCCGATCAAGGAACGGCTCGAGCGTTCGGAAGTGGGCGACTGCCTCCTTTGTGCTCTCGATCGCCATCGCTGCTCTGGCCGCCAGTGGAGCGAACTCAACCATCGCGTCGATGTCGTTGGCCTCTCTGGCGTGGTGGACGAGTCTGGCAGGGTCAGCCGTCTTGCCCAGCAGGTCAAGCACTTGCTGATTGAGGCTCTGTCGCTCAGCTGACGTCAATGATGATTCGATCGCCCTTCGCTGGAGATCGTGAGGGAACGACAATGTGTCGTCATCGAACCGGAGCAGACCTTGGCGCACACTCTCAGCGAGCTGATCGTCGGTCGGCTGGGTGGTCTCATCGACGAGCGATCTCTCGACTTCCCCGGGAACGACAGATACAAGATCAAGTACCCGTCTGGCCTCGTGTGAGAGCCGCGACGCTCTTGCAAGTACAGCGTCTCTGACCGACAAGGGCACGGCCGTGACCCCTGATGCCAAGATCTCCGTCACGAATAGCGGATTGCCGCTTGTGAGAGCGAGCACCTCGTCGAAATCGAACGATTCGTCCTCGACCATCGAAGCGACGGCCTCGGCTGAGAGTCGACTGAGTGATATCCGAACGAGGTTCTGTGGCGGGAGTTCGCCTATGACTTGTCGCAGGGGATGATCGGCGTCGACTTCGACGTCGCGATACGTGAGGATCAGAAGTCCGTTTGTGCGTGCGATGCGTCGCCCGAGGAACGTGATGAGGTCGAGCGTTGCCTCGTCTGCCCACTGCGTGTCCTCGAGGACGAGCACCGTTGGACGCAGCGAACGCGAGAGGAGATCGAGGACCGTCTCCATAACCGATCTTCGATCGCCATCGGACAGCGGCTGCACCAAGGACGAGTCCGTTCGTGCGATGTCCCAGATCGGTCCAAGCGGCTGCGGTGTGAGCAGATCGTCGCACGCCCCCATGAGCGTGTGTGCACGGTCCTGTGAGTTGCTCAGGAAGCGATTGATCAGCGTGGTCTTGCCGATCCCTGCCTCACCTCGAACCAGAACCACGCGCCCGCCAAACGACTCCGTGTCGTCGACAAGCCCCGCGAGTTTCGCCAGCTCGGCGTCTCTCTCAAGGATCATGCTGGCATGCCGCCTCCCGCAAGCAGCATATAGGACCTGTGTGTTGGTGGTTGGCGTTGGTGTACCGTGAGATCCCTTTCGAAAGGCCAACACCCGATGACAGATCCTGTGCCACCACCCGAGACGCCGGTGGGGCCGAAGTTTGGAAGGCAGCAGATCGTCGCATCGATCTTGACCGTTGGGATCTTGGTCCTTGTGTTCGCAGTTGTACTACCGAAGTTCGGCGACTATGGAGCTGCGTGGGAGGCCGTGCAGAACATGTCGAAGAGCCACCTGGCTCTCATCGCTCTGGCCACCGTCGGCATGATCATCATCTACGTGTTCCCCTTCCAGGCTGCGCTTCCCGGCTTGAAGTACAAGCCGGCATTCCTCACACGACAGACGTCGTTCATGATCTCGAATGTCGTCCCTGCCGGAGGAGCCTTTGGACTCGCTGTTCAGTACGGGATGCTCTCGAGCTATGGCTACGCCGCTGCACCGGTCACGGCAACGATCGGGATAACGAGCGTATGGAACACCCTCGTGACGCTGTCCTTTCCCGTCATCGGCCTGATCGCGCTGGTCTGGACCGGTCAGAGCAGCAGCGAGGCCGCAACAGTGACCCTGATCGCAGCTGCAGTGGTGATAACGATGATCGTCGTGTTGGTCCTCGTCCTGCGGAGCGAGGATCTAGCCCGGAAGATCGGTCGGTTGGGGGACCGAATCATCCAACGAGGCGCCAGGGTTGTGCGGCGGAAGATCGATTTCGACACTGAGGAGGCGGTCGTCGAGTTCCGGTCATCCATCGTGGACGTCGTTGCCGATCGCTGGTTGCTCATCACCCTTGCAAATGTCGGTCAGCAACTTGCCCAGTTTTCGATCCTCTACCTGGGGGTCGTCGCCCTCCAGGGTGGGTTCAGTGGTCCTGTATCGCTGTTCGAGGCGTTCGCTGCGTTCGCATTCGGACGGCTGGCGACCTTCATACCCGTGCCTCCAGGCGGCCTTGGGACAACTGATGCGATCATCACCGCGTTGCTCACGACGTTCGGCCTCGCAAACGACGATGCGCTTGCGGCAACTCTCATCTGGAGAGCTGCGACCTACTTCCCGCAGGTATTCATCGGTGCAGGCGCACTTCTCGTTTGGCGTCGAGGCAATTCGAAGGCGACCGCCGCCACAGGCTGACGGCTATGCGAAAGAATTGTGATGACGGTCCTGGCATGGGGCAACCTCACCGAAGCGGGGCAGATCAGGCGCCTGCGATCGTTGGCGGTCGAGGCCCTCAAGGAGTACCCGATCGACGCGCTGAGATTGAGGCTCGTAGATGGCTTCACGAACGTCATCTTTCGCGTCGATACAGGCGAAGGACCCTTCGCACTTCGCGTTGATCTCCACCAGGAGCACTCGGACACCGACGTCGACATCGAGTTTGACTGGTTGGCGTCCCTTGCCCGCGATTCCGATGTCGACGTTGTTCGGTCTGTCCCTGCTAGCGACGGTCGAGGGTACGTGCATGCTGCGGGGTCGGGAGTTCCAGGATCCGTCAGTTCTATACCTACGAGACGAGGTACTCGTTGATGGCGGCGGCGGCTTTGCGTCCGGCACCCAGGGCGAGGATCACCGTTGCTCCACCGGTCGTGATGTCGCCTCCAGCGAAGACGCCGGGGATCGAAGTCTCGCCTGTGCCCTCGTCCACCTCGATCGTGCCCCACTTCGTCGTTGCGAGATCGGGTGTCGAGCGCGTGAGCACAGGGTTCGGCGAGTTGCCGATGGCGATGATCGCAACAGCGGCCTCGATCGTCTCGAAGGCGCCCTTGATGGCTTCGGGGCGCGCCCTGCCGCTCTCATCCGGTTCACCGAGTCGCATCTCTTGGATCGTGACGCTCTCGAGCCAACCGTCGACACCATTGAACGAAGTCGGTGCCACGAGATAGCGGATCTCGACGCCTTCCTCGATGGCGTGCTCGATCTCCTCCCTCCTCGCAGGCATCTCAGAGTCCGACCGCCGGTAGAGCATCTTCACCGGGTCAGCCCCCAGCCTGAGGGATGTCCTTGCAGCGTCCACTGCCGTGTTGCCTCCTCCGATCACTACGACGGATCGGCCGTAGAGGTCATAGACGGGTGTCTCACTTTCAGATTCGTGTGCCTTCATGAGATTCACTCGTGTCAGGAACTCGTTCGCGGAATATACCCCGATGAGTTCCTCGCCCTCGATCCCAGGGAAGCGTGGGAGTCCCGCGCCCGTGCCTATGAACACAGCATCGAAGCCTTCTTCGCTCGTGAGTTCCTCGAGCGTGGTGCCAGACCCGATGAGTACGTCCGTCTCGAAGCGAACACCTCTCTTCTCGAGACGGCTGATCTCTGAAGCAACGATCTCCTTCGGGAGCCGGAACTCCGGAATGCCGTACACCAGCACGCCGCCAAGTTCGTGCAGAGCCTCGAAAACCGTCACCGCGTGGCCCTCCCTGGCGAGATCACCTGCACAGGCGAGGCCGGCGGGTCCGGAGCCGATGACCGCTACTTTGCGGTCGGTTGGTGGCGTGAGCCGTGGGGGCTCGGTGAGTGAGCGTGTTCTCTCCCGGTCGGCAACGAACCGCTCCAGGTGACCGATTGCGATGGGTCGGCCCTTCTTGTCAAGCACACACGCGCCCTCGCACTGACTCTCCTGCGGACAGACGCGGCCACAGATCGCGGGGAAGAGGTTGTCCTCGTGGATCACTGCCGCCGCCGATGCGATGTCGCCTTCGGCAACATACCTGAGGAAATCGTCGATCCTGATGCCCACCGGACAGCCGTCGATGCAGACGGCACGTTTGCACTCGATGCACCGGGATGCCTCGAGCACTGCCATGGCGCTCGTGTACCCGAGGTTCACCTCCTCGAAGTCGGTGGCCCGATCACAGGCGTCACGCATGGGCATGTCTGTGCGTTCCATCTTCATTCGTTCGCGCTTGGTGAGTTCAGGCATCGATTGCCTCCGTGGCCTCGTCAAACCTGCAGGACTCGAACTCGAGATAGGCCGTATTGCGTTTGCTCAGTGTGATGAAGTCCACGGCGTGCGCATCGAAATCGGGGCCGTCGATGCAAGCGAACTTCGACTCACCGCCAACCGTCACCCGGCATCCTCCGCACATTCCCGTTCCGTCGACCATGAGCGGGTTCAGGCTTGCAACGGTAAGGATCCTCTTGTCGCGGGTGGTCCCAGCAACGGCTTGCATCATCGGGATCGGGCCGGCGGTGAAGACGTAGTCAACGTCCCCCTCGGCGAGGAGCGTGCCCAGCGCGTCGGTCACCAATCCATGGCGCCCTGCCGAACCGTCGTCAGTTGTGATGATGACCTCGTTGGTAGCGTCCCGCATCTCGTTGAGGAGGATCAGATGATCCTCGTTGCGTGCGCCCACGATGGCCGTGACGCGGTTACCTGCTCTGGTGAGTGCACGGGCGACAGGGAGAACGATGGCCGTACCGACTCCGCCTGCGACAACTACGCACGCGCCGAAGCGATCGATCCCGGTTGGCGTTCCGAGAGGTCCAAGAACATCAGCGAGGTGCTCTCCTATGGTCATGACATTGAGCTGCGTTGTCGTGCTGCCAACTGCCTGAACGACGAGCGTGATGGTCCCCGCTTCGGGATCCGAATCGCAGATGGTGAGTGGAATACGTTCGCCGTGATCGTTGACCCTGACGATGACGAACTGCCCGGGTTGTGCATGAGCAGCAACTCGCGGTGCCTCAACAACCAGCCGAACGATATCCGGGCCTATCGTCGAAGCCCCGCAAATGGCGAACCTACGGTCCATACCTGAAGGATACGACGGTGTGAGACCTCGCCGTCTTCCTCGGTCAATCCCAGTCGAGGATGACCTTGCCCGAATTGCCTGAACGCATCACGTCGAGGGCGTCCCCGTATTCGTCTGCGGGGAAGTGGTGGGTGATCACTTTGGAGACATCGAGGCCGGTCTGGAGCATGGCAAGCATCTTGTACCAGGTCTCGAACATCCTTCGCCCATAGATGCCCTGAAGGGTGAGACCCTTGAAGACGATGTCGCTCCAGTCGATGGGCGCCTGTTTCGGCGGTATTCCGAGGAGAGCGATCTTGCCGCCGTTGCCCATCGTCGTGATCATGTCGTGGAGGGCCTCCGGGTTGCCAGACATCTCGAGCCCCACGTCGAAGCCCTCCGTCATTCCCAGGTCGGGAATGACATCAGCGACGCTGTCCCGCGCCACGTTGAGCTCACGATCGGCGCCCATCGTCTCAGCCAGTTCGAGCCGGTAGTCGTTGACATCGGTGACCACGATGTATCTCGCTCCCACGTGCCTGGCGACGGCGGTGGCCATGATGCCGATCGGCCCAGCACCTGTGATCAACACGTCCTCACCAACGAGATCGAAGTTGAGGGCTGTGTGCACTGCGTTCCCCAGTGGGTCGAGGATTGCGGCGGTGTCGTCAGAGACGTCATCGGGAATCGGCTGGACATTCGATCCGGGTATGGCAACGTACTCTGCAAACGCACCTGGTCGGTTCACACCCACGCCGACAGTGTTGATGCACAGGTGTCTGCGGCCGGCCTGACAATTGCGGCACCTGCCGCACACAACATGTCCTTCGCCCGATACACGTTGTCCGATCTCGAGACCTTGAACCTCTGAACCCATCTCGGAGACAACTCCAACGTACTCATGGCCGATTGTCATCGGGGTCCTGATGGTCTCACTGGCCCATTCGTCCCAAGCGATGATGTGCAGGTCTGTGCCACAGATGGACGTCTTTCTGATCCCGATGAGAACATCGTTCGGACCGATCTCTGGTCTCGGTACGTTCTCCATCCATAACCCCGGCTCAGGCCTGGACTTGATCAGTGCACGCATCAGCCGACGACCCCGAGTTCACGTCCGATCTTCACGAACGCCTCGATTGCGCTGTCGATCTGCCCCCGGGTGTGAGCGGCGGACATCTGGGTACGAATGCGTGCTTCTCCCTTGGGAACCACGGGGAAGGAGAATCCGATCACGTACACGCCCTCCCCGAGGAGCCTGTTCGACATTTCAGTAGCGAGCCTCGCATCGCCAAGCATCACAGGGATGATCGGATGACCGGCGCCTTGAAGAACGAAACCCGCGGTTTCCATGCCTCTTCGGAACCGCTCTGCATTGGCGTTGAGCCTGGTGCGGAGATCATCCGAGGTTCGGAGCAGCTCGAGGGCCTCAACCGTCGTTGCCGCGATCATGGGAGCTAGCGAGTTTGAGAACAGGTATGGCCTCGATCGTTGGCGAAGGAGCGCGACGATCTCCTTGTGGCCCGATGTATACCCGCCTGATGCGCCTCCGAGAGCCTTGCCGAAGGTGCCCGTGACGATACCGATGCGGTCCCTTACTCCCCAGTGGTCTGGCGTACCCCCGCCGTTCTCGCCGATGAATCCCACCGCGTGAGAGTCATCCACCATCACCATCGCGCCATGCTCCTCCGCGAGCTCACAGATCGCCGGAAGGTTCGCGATGATGCCATCCATCGAGAAGACACCATCGGTGGCGATCAGCTTGAAGCGTGCGCCCTTTGCTTCCTCGAGCCTTGCGGCGAGGTCATCCATGTCGTTGTTGGCGTATCTGAATCGCATCGCCTTGCAGAGTCTGACGCCGTCGATGATCGATGCATGGTTGAGTGCGTCGGAGATCACGGCATCCTGTGGGCCGAGAATGGTCTCGAAGAGGCCTCCGTTGGCGTCCCAGCAAGACGAGTAGAGGATCGTGTCCTCGGTGCCGAGGAATGAGCTGATCTCGTGCTCGAGATCCTTGTGGACGGTCTGGGTTCCACAGATGAAGCGCACCGATGCCATTCCGTAGCCGTGTTCATCGACCGCCGCACGAGCGGCTTCCACGAGACGCCGACTGTTTGCGAGGCCCAGGTAGTTGTTCGCGCAGAAGTTGATGACTTCGGTGCCGTCGTCGAGCGTGATCACGGCGTCCTGTGGCGATGCGAGGACCCGTTCGGCCTTGTAGAGGCCTGTCTCGCGTAGCCCTTCGGTTTCGGCAGCAAGATGGTCGAGGAATCGACGGCTCATGGGACGGACAGTAGACAGGTGTCAGGCGTCAGCCGTCGTCGCTCCTCGTGGCACTCTCGTGGGTGGCCGCCACGTCTTTTGCGCTGTCGAACGAGAAGTCGTATTCCACCTCATAGTGAGTGACGAAGTTCGAAACAAGGGATGTGATCAGCGCGGCTACGGGCAGCGCGACGAACGCACCGAGCGGACCGGCGATCGCACCACCGGCCAAAGCACCTCCGAAGGCAACGGCGCCGTTGAGCGTCATCGTCTTTGACGAAATCTTCGGACTGAGCCAGTAGTTCTCGATCTGCTGGTAGACGAGGGCGTATGCGAGCACGACCGCTGCAGGGACGAGGCCCTGGAGTCCAAGCGTCACAGCGATCGGGATGGCAGAACCCAGATACGTACCTATCGCAGGGATGAACGCCGCGATGAACCCTGCGATCAGCGCCAGCGGGATCGAGATCGCGACGGGAACTCCGACGATCACCATTGTTATGAAGAACCCGAAACCGTTGATGAGCATCAGAAGCATACGCGAGTAGAAATACCCACCGGTCTGTATGACAGCCTGGTTCCACGTCCATCCCACGCGGTACTGGTTCTCTGGTTTCACGAGGCTGAGGACGGTGCGTTGGAGTCGCTCCGCATCGGCTGTGAAGTAGAACGTGAACATGGCGATCGTGGCGATGTCGAATATGAGGCCAAGACCGGTGGTTGCCACACCGAGAATGCTCCCGATTCCACCGCCCTGGGCCCACTCGATGATCCTGTCGTCGATCTCGCTTGACCAGTCCCCCCCGGTTATCGAATCAGAGACTGTCACTCCGAAGTTTCTGTCGAGCCAACTCGCCACATTGGCGACCCATTCAGATGCGTGCGAACCGATCGTCTGAGCGAGCTGCACGATCGCGGGAATGAGAACGACGAGCATCAGCACGACCCCAAGGAATCCGATGAGGTAGATCACCCCAACCGCAGAGCCTCGTCTCCAGCCGTACTTGGTGGTCAATCGCAGCACTGCAGGCTGAAGAGCAAGGCTGAAGAAGAAGGAGAGTGCAACGATCACCAGCAGATGGCTTGCCTCTCCGATGACCCACAGCGAAAGCATGGTGATCAGAATCGCTCCGATGATCTTCCATATGGATGCCGGATCGACACGGATCGTGATGAATCGCGACTGCTTGTCTGTGTCTGGCTGTGATGAATCGCTCTTGTCCATGGGAGGTCCTCACTGGAGTTCGCTTCGCATCGTAGTCGTCGATCTGCAAGCTATCCGTCATCAGTGGCATAGGCTCAACGAGGCAGCCGCACCGTCGCATCAAGGGAAGGCACGAGTCGACGGTGCGGCTGGATCTGGGAAATCTTCTTATTCAGCGTTTGCGGAGACACCTTCTTTGAATTCTGTCGGTGGTGTCGTGTCCGGGCTCACAGTGGTTGGCCGGTTGAGTACAGCTTGAGCCGCTGCAAGGCGCGCAATGGGAACTCGCAATGGAGAGCAGCTCACGTAGTCGAGTCCTATCTCATCACACAGGGCGATCGAGGCTGGATCTCCCCCGTGCTCTCCACAGATGCCAACGTGGATACCTGGCCTTGTTGCGCGTCCTGCTTCCACCGCAGATCGAATGAGTGCGCCGACTCCGTCACGGTCCAGCGTATCGAACGGATTCTCTGCAAGCACACCGAGCTTGAGGTAGTCGATGAGGAAGGCCTTCTCCGCGTCATCGCGGCTGATACCGAAAGTCATCTGGGTGAGATCGTTGGTCCCGAATGAGAAGAATCCCGCGGTCTCCGCGATAGCTGCGGCCGTCACTGCCGCTCTCGGAGTTTCGATCATTGTTCCGAACTCGCAGTCGACCTCGTCGTAACGTTTACCGAGGACTTCTTCAGCGACCCGGTCGACGATCTCCCGCATCGGCTTCAGTTCGGCCACGTCGCTCGTGAGAGGGATCATTATTCCCGGTCTCGGCGTTACGCCCTCCTCAAGTACCTGTAGCGCAGCCTCGAAGATCGCCCGTATCTGCATCTCCGGAAGCTCTGGTATCAGGATCGCGAGGCGCACGCCGCGCAGACCAAGCATCGGGTTGGACTCGTGGAGAGCTTCGACGCCACGGAGAATGTGCTCGGTCTCCTCGAGCTCGCGCACCAGGGCGTTCACTTCGGCCAGATCTCGTGCCCTCATCAGTCTGATCTTGAGGTCTGTTGTCTTGCGGATCAGACCGTCCTGACTCGGGAGGAACTCGTGGAGCGGTGGATCGAGGAGGCGGATGATCACTCGCTTGTCGTCCATTGCTCGGAAGAGTCCGGCGAAGTCCGACCTCTGGAGAGGAAGGAGCTCGGCGAGAGCCTCTGTGCGCTCTGCATCAGTCGCAGCCATGATCATTCGTTGCACGATCGAGAGTCGCGATGGATCGAAGAACATGTGCTCGGTTCGGCAGAGTCCGACACCGTTCGCTCCGAATTTGAGTGCGCGAACTGCATCTGCGGGATAGTCGGCATTGGCCCATACGCCGAGGTCGCGGACATCATCTGCCCATGCAAGTAGTTCCAACAGCCAGGGATCGTCGATCTCGGGCAGTGTCGTCTCGATCTTGCCAAGGAAGACTTCGCCCGTGGTTCCGTCAATCGAGAGCCAGTCGCCTTCGTTGATCACGGTCGCCCCAATCGTGATCGAGCGAGCTTCGAGATCGAGGTCGATCTCCTGGGCCCCGACAACTGCGGGTCTTCCGAACTGTCGTGCGACCAAGGCAGCGTGGCTCGTTCGACCGCCGCTGGATGTGAGGACGCCGACAGAGGCCAGCATCCCATGTACATCGTCCGGCTTCGTCTCAGGGCGAACGAGTATGACCGGCTCCTCGCGGTCCTTTGCCCACCTCTCGGCCAGATCTGCATCGAGTGCGGCAATTCCGACCGCGGCACCCGGGGACACGTTGAGTCCTTGGGTCAAATAGCGGCCTTCGTCCACGGCCTCAGCTTTTGCCCCGGAATCGAATTGTGGATGAAGGAAGAACTCGACCTGTTCGGGTGTGACACGCCTGAGAGCATCCTCCTTGGCGAGAATCCCGTCCGACACGAGATCGACGGCGATCCGCACGGCTGCTTGTGCAGTCCGCTTGCCGTCGCGCGTCTGGAGGAGCCACATCTTGCCATCCTCGACCGTGAATTCGATGTCCTGCATGTCGCGATAGCGGCGTTCAAGTCTTTCGGCGTAATGGTTGAGTTGTGCGTGGAGCTCGGGCATCTCTCGGTTGAAGTCAGCGATGGTGCTGGTTGCCCTGATGCCGGCAACAACGTCTTCACCCTGTGCGTTGACGAGGAAGTCGCCGTCCATGATTGGTTCGCCTGTCGTTGCATTGCGCGAGACGGCGACACCCGTTGCGGAGTCGGTCCCGAGGTTGCCAAAGACCATCGTCTGGACGTTGACTGCGGT
>QMQC01000025.1 GCA_003648875.1 Actinomycetota bacterium | reverse complement strand
GTGGGGATGCGAGGGCCGCCGCAGCATCGGAGACGACGGACGGCACGAGTGGGGACCCGGCTATGTCGCTGAGTCTGGTCGATGCACCGATGATGCAGTTGCCCCCTGCGTCGATTCGGATGCCTTGCATCTCTTCGATGTGAGCCAGGGACATGAGCGTCGATGGCGAGGTCTGTCCGCGCTTCATCTTCGGAACGAGGTCCGTCCCACCTCCAACGATCGCCACGTCGATGCCAGTGTCGGAGAGGAGCGATGTTGCCTCGTCGAGGGTTGAGGGTGTCACGTACTCGAAGGTGGGGAGATGCATGGTCATGACGCGTGGATTCCTGTGCTGAAGCCAATGGGCGGTTCAACATGGGTGAGGGGAGGGAACTCGAATCCAGGTGTTTCGTCTGGACCGATTCGCCCCGTTCCACCCTTTGAGACATCTCGCATTGCTGCCACGATCCTGTCCGGAGTGAAGGGTGTTTCGTCGATTCTCACGCCAAGAGCGTCATGGATCGCGTTTGCGACCGCTGGGATCACCGGGAGGAGGGGACCCTGGCCGACTTCCTTCGCTCCAAATGGACCTTCAGGATCATCCGACTCGACAATGATGCACTCGACCGGAGGCATGTCGAGGGTGGTTGGAGTCTTGTAGTCGAGGAACGAGGGACCTCTGTGCAGCGTTCCGCGGAAGGCATGATCTTCAAAGAGAGCTTCGCCGAGTCCCATATAGACGCCACCCTCGATCTGTCCCTCAGCCAGCATGGGGTTGATGGCCTTGCCGATGTCGTGTGCAAGCCACACCCTGTCAACGCTGACCATGCCCGTTTCGGGGTCACAGTCGAGTTCGACAACGCATGCCGAGTAGCTGTACGCGGGTGATATGCCGACGCCCGAGCCACGATATGGGCCTGCCAGGTCGGGAGATCGATAGCTGCCGGACTCAATGAGCGGTCCGCCAGTGGCAATCGCAAGGCGGACGCCATCCGGCCACGACATGCCACTCCCACGGTCGGCTCCCATCTCGATTCGGCCATGCTCTGCAACGAGATCTTCCGGTTCGATCTCGAGCTTGTCTGCGACCGCGGCGAACACTCGGCTCCTGACCTTGTCGGCTGCCTCGAGGGCGGCGTTTCCTGCCATGAACGTGACCCTTGACGAGTAGCTTCCGAGATCCACGGGTGTCAGATCAGTGTCCGCAGTAACCATGTTCATGTCTGGCGGATCGAGCCCGAGCCGCTCAGCCACCACGGTGGCAAGCATCGAGGTGGAGCCCTGACCGATATCGGCAGCCATCGAGTAGACCGTGACTCCGCCCCCACGATCCACCTTGATCTGTACTTCGGACTGTGGCATGTCATTCCAGTAGATCGGGAGTCCTGCCCCGGACATGTACGCGCCCACGGCGAAGCCGACGCCGCGGCCACGCGGAAGCTGTCCATGCTTTGCGGAGAATCCCGATGCTTCCACAACCCGATCGATGCACTCTGTGAGCCCGCAGCTCGTGATGCGGAGATGGTTGACCGTCATCGAGTCGGGCTCGACGGCGTTGACGTGACGAATAGCAATCGGGTCGAGACCAAGATCCTCCGCAGCCTTGTCGAGTTGGCACTCGAGAGCGAACCGTGGTTGTGGCGTTCCGTGTCCCCGTTTCGGCCCGCAGGCAGGCTTGTTCGTGAACACCCTGACACCTTCGAAGCGGTAATTCGGTATCCGGTACGTCGAGGTCTGGAGAGCGCCGGTGTAGTACAGCGTTGCGACTCCGTAGCTCCCGTAGGCACCTCCGTCGAGATACGTTCTGAAGTGCATCGCGGTGATCCTGCCGTTGCTTTCGAATCCGGTCTTGACCCACATGAGGACGGGGTGTCGCCCCCTGTGTGCATAGAAGACCTCCTCGCGGCTCAGGGTGATCTTGACAGGCTGACCGGTGACCATCGAGAGCTTGCACGCAGTGATCTCGTGGGAGAACGGATCCGTCTTGCCACCAAACCCACCACCCACGTGGGGGGCGATCACCCTGATGCGGCCCGATGGCAGTTCGAGCACCTTCTCGAGTGTGCGATGGACGTAGTGGGGAACCTGGGTGGATGATCGCAGCGTCAACTTCCCCTCCCCGCTGAAGGAAGCCAACGCAGCGTGGGTCTCGAGTGCAGCGTGGGTATTTCCTCTGAACAGGAACACGTCTTCGCGTACGAGGTCGGCTGCACCAAGACCCTCATCTACATCCCCGAACTCGAGTGCCGCAGATCTGTGCAGGTTCTGTCCAAGGCCCTCTCCGTGGATCAGGGGAAAATCATCAGCGAGGCCATCGTCGAGTGTCACCACCTCATCAAGTGGCTCGTATCGAACATCGATGAGATCCAGGGCTCGCTGTGCGGTCGCAACGTCGACAGCGGCCACAGCGGCCACAGGTTCACCGATGTATCGAACGCGATCGATCGCAAGGGCGTTCTCGTCCTGGCTGATCGGGAGTATGCCATAGGTGATCGGGAGGTCTGCCCCCGTGATCACCGCTCGCACACCCTCCAAACTTTCCGCACGACTCGTGTCGATGCTCGATATGACGGCGTGTGCGTGCGTGCTTGCAAGGTGGCGCCCGACAAGCATTCCCGGAAGCGTCTCATCGTCCACGTACTTGACCCGACCCGTGGTCTGTTCCATCGCGTCAACTCGTGGCGCACGCCTGCCGATGACGGTGTGGGTGCCCTCCATCAGTCAGAACTGCGTGACGCAGCAAGATGAACGGCGTCGATGATCTTGACATACCCTGTGCATCGGCACAGGTTTCCCGAGAGGGCCTGATTGATCTCGTCGGTCGTTGGGTCGGTGTTGTCGTTGAGGAGAGATCTGGCCGAAAGGATCATGCCGGGTGTGCAGTACCCGCATTGTGCTGCGCCGAGTTCGGCGAAGGTTGTCTGCAACGCATCAGGGACTCGTCCGTCCGACAGACCCTCGATCGTTGTGACATCGCGTCCATCGACCTGACAAGCAAGCGTGAGGCACGCAAGTACGGGATGACCGTCGAGAAGTACGGTGCAAGCCCCACATTCGCCGAGGTCGCACCCGTGTTTCGTACCGGTCATATCGAGATCCCAGCGGAGAACCTCGAGCAAGGTCCGGTTGGAAGACACAAGGAGGCGATGTTCCTCACCGTTGATCGGGATCGTGATGGCCTGTTCTGTCATCGTTGAATGGTTACAGGCGCAACGGCGCTGTTGCGAACATATGCCGTTCCCTCGGCGAGCCGACGTGCGGTCCGGTGATACGTGGCTTCATCAACGATCCACTTCTCGGCTGCTCGGCTCACGCGCGCAGAGACGGGCATCACACCCGAAGTGTGTCCGATACTGATCTGATCGAGGATTCTCCGGTCCCGCCTTGTGACGGCGTTCACTGTCGTGCCGTCCATGCGTGCGGCAACACCCGTGCACGCAGCAAGCGTTCCCGGGTATGCCTTGTGAAGTACCGCTGGTCTGCCACCGACCACTCGGGCGACAAGATCGACATCGTGCGATGTTACTTCATGGCCGGTTGCGTAGCTGGTGTACGACGCTGGAGGGGACACGATCGCCGGTACAGGTGTGAGCCCATCGGTCGGCATGCCGAGTAACTCTGCAGCTGCTTCCTTGACGGCTGTCACGGAACCGAGGTGTTCCTCGGTGAAGTCAGCCGGTCCCTCCGTGCCGGTCATGCCGACCGCCTCAGCGCGGACGAACACCGTGAGGTTCGCCAAATCGATGATCGTGGCCTCGATGGGTCCGATGGCCGTCTCGAGCACATCGATCTCGTTGTTTGTTGGAAGAAGCTGCCCGGTGATGCCTCCGGCCGTCTGGGCGAAGTCGAGGGCGATCGGCGCTCCGGTGCCCGGCACCCCGTGTACCGCATAGGTGCCTTCGACAGCGGCGGCGCCGTCCACGATTGGCACCTCCGCCAGGAGCACGCGCCCTGTGTTGGTGTTGTGGATTCTGACCGTTGTTGTGGGTCCTACTACCGGAACGATCCCTTCGTCGATTGCGTAGGCACCAACGGCTGCAGAGATGTTGCCGCAGTTGATGTCGTAGTCGACCACTGGCTCCGTGATGCTCACCTGGGCGAAGGTGTAGTCCAGGTCGGCATCAGGTCGGCTGGGCGCATCGATGATCGCCAGTTTGCTCGTGAGCAGATCCGCCCCGCCGAGACCATCCACCTGTCGCGGATCAGGGCTACCGAACAGTGACAGGATCACCATGTCCCTCTGCTTCGCGTCGTGCGGGAGCGTGTCAGAGCGCAGAAACACGGCCTTGCTCGTCCCACCGCGCATCAACACGAAGGGAATGGTCATCTGCTCGTCTGGCGCTGAATTCAACGAATCAAGATCTGTACCGTGCACGCAGCTCCTTCGATGCCGACGGCCTTTCCTCCCCGACAGTGGGCGAGCCCGACCTTTGCTCCTTCGATCTGGCGGTCGCCAGCTTCGCCCCTCAATTGTCTCACGAGTTCCACGACCTGGGCGACGCCTGTTCCTCCCAAGGGATGACCCTTCCCGATGAGGCCACCGCTCGGGTTGATTGGGAGCCTTCCGTTGATGTCAGCTTCGCCACGCTCGACTGCCCATGGATAACTTCCCTGCTCGAAGAGTCCGAGGCCTTCGACCCTGAGCACCTCAGCAATGCTGAAGCAGTCGTGAACCTCCGCGAAGTCCACTTCGTCTGGACCGATGCCGGCTCTCTCGTATGCATCTTGTGCGGTTGCCCATGTGAGTGGCTCGAAGGTCATCGAAGTCGGAGTGACATCGACGGAACCCGATCGCAGGGCCGATGCGGCGAGCCTGACACCCCTGCCGTTTGCGTACTTCTTCGCCGCCCTGTCGCTCATCACGATCACTGCTGCCGCACCGTCAGTGACGGGCGAGCAATCGTGCAGATTGAGCGGGTCTGCGATCGGGCGCGACTCGAGGACATCGGCAACGGTGATCTCCTTGCGGAAGTGGGCGAGTGGGTTGCGTGCAGCGTTCGCCTTGTTCTTGACAGGGATCAGGGCCAGCTGCTCCCTCGTCATCCCGTGGTCCTCCATGTACCGTGTCGCTCGCATCGCGTACACGCCTGGCATCGTTGCCCCGACAGCGGCCTCCGGGTCGCTCGGATCCGGTGTGAGCGCCCCTGAGAATTTGCTCGTGAGATGTTCGGTACCTACGGCAACGACGACGTCGTTCTCACCTGCCCGAATGGCGAGTGACGCCTCCCTGATCGCTGTAGCACCGCTGCTGCAAGCGTTCTCCACATTGGAGAGCGGAAGGCCGGCAAGCCCAACCTGCGCGAGGATTCGTTGCCCTGTCACCATGCCCTGGAACACGTGACCGACATAGGCGGACTCGATGATTCGGGGGTCGATACCGGCGTCAGCGACCGCCTCGAGAAGGGCGGCGGCCCCGAGGTCTGTTGCGTCCTTGTCGGGATGCTTCCCGAAGCGGGTCATGCCGACCCCGACGACGTGCACGTCAGTCATTTGTTACCTCCGCGGGTCGGAATCGGTAGCCAGTGAGGGGGTCTCCCTCCTCGTTCTCGCCGAAGGGCTCGAGCGAGAGCGTCATGGGCATGCCGATGGTGATCTCGTCGAATTCCAGACCAGCGATCTGGCCCATGATGCGGACGCCCTCAGGGAAATCCACGTATCCGATGGCATAGGGAACCTCGAAGGCCGGTGTTGATTGCCTCACCACCGAGTACGTGTAGAGGACTCCCTCGGTTGAGAACTTGACGGCGTCGAGGTCCTGGCTGAGACACCCTGCGCAGGCTTCGCGAGTTGGGAAGAAGTGGGCGCCACACGATCGGCATCGGCTGCCGAGGAGGTTCCCTGTTCCGTCCGGTCGTACCTCGAGTTCACCCGGTCGGAACGACTCTTCGATCACGGTTGTGGTCAATTCTCCTCCTTCATGGGCAGGCCTTCGCGACGGTGCGATGCAGAGAGCGCGCAACCGTCCGGCCGTTCGGTCGTCTACATCGAGTGTGGACCGCAGGACATGTCTCCGTCAATGGGCCACCGGCTCCATTTGTGTGATGCAGCGATGTTACATGGATTTGACCCGCACGCTCGGCGGTGCTCCAGATCTGGCGATTGAGCCTCGAGAGTGATGTATTCGCATCATGAAAATGACACAGGAGCCGGATTGCCAGCGGGACGAGTCGCTGTGAACCTGTCATCGAGCCAACCGACCGGCCGGACGGCTTGGCTCCGGACGGCTCGGTATCCAAGGAGGTACAGACGTGGTGCAAGGAGACGAGAACATCAGCAGGGAAGAGGAACTGCTCTACGACTGGAACAAGATCGGGGAGGGAAGCATTGCCTCACCCGGCGATGTGGAGATCGACGACGAGACCTTGCGTGACGGTTTGCAGAGCCCTTCCGTCCGCCAACCGAATCTCGACGAGAAGCTGGACATCCTCCATCGGATGGCTGGACTTGGCGTCCACGCGGCAGATCTCGGGTACCCGGGTGCTGATCCCGTTGTGCTCGACCATGTCGTGGCCCTTGCCGAGGAGATCGAAAGCGAGGGATTCAACATCGAGGCGAACTGTGCAG
Organism: Actinomycetota bacterium; assembly: GCA_003648875.1. GTDB lineage: Bacteria > Actinomycetota > Acidimicrobiia > Spongiisociales > UBA5794 > B3-G11. The sequence continues at coordinate 5,128 of QMQC01000025.1, read as the reverse complement.
GTCGTACGCATGAGTCCGACATCCTGCCGATTGCCGAGGCTCAGCAGCGCTCCGGTGTGGCGATCGAGGCAGCGTTGTTTCTCGGCTCGAGTCCGATCCGCCAGTTCGTCGAGGGTTGGGACGCAGACTTTCTCGTGCGGACAACCGTTGACGCCGTCAACCTCGCCCGGAAGCAAGGCCTTGAGGTCATGTATGTCACCGAGGACACGACGAGGGCTCGACCAGATGTCCTGACGCGGGTGTACACGGCAGCCATCGAGGCTGGTGCAAGTCGTATCTGTCTTGCGGACACCGTCGGCCATGCGACGCCGTGGGGCGTTCGTGCGCTCGTGACTCTTGCGAAGGAGATAGTCGAGGAGTCCGGCGAAGACGTGAAGATCGATTGGCACGGACATCGGGATCGGAATCTCAGCGTGATCAACTCACTCGCAGCGCTGTCTGCCGGTGCGGACCGCGTTCACGGTTGCGGGCTCGGCATCGGCGAGCGTGTCGGGAACACGCCCATGGAGATGCTTCTTGTGAACCTGAAACTCCTCGGATGGCTTGACACGGACCTGCAGGGATTGCCTGCGTACTGTGAGGCGATCTCAAAGGCGACGAGCACGCCCATACCCAACAACTGTCCCGGCATCGGGAAGGATGCCTTCGAGACCAGTACGGGCGTCCACGCCGCAGCGGTTCTCAAGGCGCTCCGAACGGGTGACACGTGGCTTGCGAACAGGATCTACAGCGGGGTTCCCGCGGACGAGCTTGGGCGCGAACAGGAGATTTCCGTTGGCCCGATGAGTGGCAAGGCCAACGTCGTGGCGTGGTTGGACAAGCGTGGGCATATATGCGACGAGCCGACGGTCGACAAGATCCTTGCTGCTGCCAAGACATCGGACCACGTCTTGGTTGAGTCCGAGATCCTTGAACTGCTGAGCACCTCTCGAGCACTGTGACACTCGACGTCGAACCTCGCGTGGATGACCGAAGGAGCGTTCTCCTTTCCGGTAACGAGGCAGTGGCTCGCGGAGCCGTTGAGGCCGGTGCGCTCATCGCGGTTGGCTATCCGGGGACGCCGAGCACCGAGATCCTCGAATCCATCGCCGCCCGCGCCGACATGGATGTTCGCTGGTCGACGAATGAGAAAGTGGCACTCGATGTGGCTCTCGGTGCGTCCCTTGGAGGGGTCAGGGTTCTGACAACGATGAAGCACGTTGGCCTCAACGTTGCTGCGGACACGTTCATGACCATGGCCTATACAGGGGTCGGGGCCGGTCTCGTGATCGTGGTCGCAGACGATCCCGGTATGCACAGTTCCCAGAATGAGCAGGACACCCGTGCGTATGCGCGGATGGCTCGCGTCCCGCTGCTCGAGCCAAGTGACAGTGCCGAGGCGAAGACGTTCACGGCACTCGCGTTCGACATCTCCGAGGAGTTCGACACTCCGGTCATCGTTCGTACGACAACACGTGTTTCGCACAATCGTGGTGTTGTCGAGCTTGGGCCAAGGACTGAGAAGCCGGTGGTCGGGTTCGATCGCGACCCTCAGAAATACGTCATGATCCCTGGCCACGCCCGCACTCGGCGCCCCGTGCTTCTCGAACGCCTCGATCGCCTCTCGAAATACGTTGAGGGGAGTCCGCTCTCTTCCGAGTCAGGGACTGGCAGCGAATTCGGTGTCGTGACCTCAGGCATAGCCCACCACTACGTCAGAGAGGTACTTCCCGACGCAAGGGTTCTCAAACTCGGCATGAGCTACCCGCTTCCCATCGAGCGAGTCAGGGATTTCGCTCGATCTGTTGACAGGCTCTTCGTGGTTGAGGAACTCGACCCGTGGGTGGAGAACGACCTCCTCGCCGCCGGCATCGACGTGGAGGGCAAGCCTCTCTTTCCCCAGATCGGCGAACTGAGCCCCGACGCCGTTCGCAAGGGCTTCTCCGAGGCCGGGATCCTTCCCAAACAGATCTCGATAGAGCCGGCCCCGTCCACGGTTGCCAGGCCCCCGCTCCTGTGTCCGGGGTGCCCCCACACTCCGCCCTTTCTCGCTCTCAAACGCCTCGGCGCTGTCGTCACAGGCGATATCGGCTGCTACACGCTTGCAGCTCTTCAACCCCTCTCGGCAATGGACACGTGCATTGCAATGGGCAGCAGCATCGGGATGGCCGTCGGAATGGCCGCGTCCGGCGGCGCAGATGGCCCCGTTGTCGCGACCGTCGGTGACTCGACGTTCCTACACGGCGGGATCCCTGGTCTAGCCGATGCCGTGTACAGCCAGGCGAACATCACCGTGCTGATTCTCGACAACGGGACGACTGCGATGACCGGCGGGCAGGAACATCCCGGCACGGGAACCACCCTTCAGGGATCGGAGGTGACACCCGTCGACCTGGTCGGACTGTGTGAGTCCCTCGGCGTCAGAGACATTCGTGTCATCGATCCATACGACATGGGGGCCACCTTCAGCGCCATCGAAGGAGCGATTGCCCATGTCGGGCCTTCCGTTGTGATCACGAACCGTCCATGTGTCGAAGCCCCGACGAAGGTCAGGGATACCCCGTACCAAGTAGTCGCGGACGCCTGTACGGCGTGCCAGGCCTGCATGACTGCTGGGTGTCCGTCCATCGTCTGGTCTGAGGAAACCTACGAGGGAAGGCGCAAGGTCGTCATCGACCCTGTCACGTGTACGGGTTGCACGTTGTGTGCCCAGCTCTGCCCACCGCTCGCGATCATTCCGGTGCGAGTCGGTGAGGAGTCAGACCATGACTGACGGCACACGTGGTCTCTTGCTCGCCGGGGTTGGTGGCCAGGGTGTGATCCTGGCAGGCATGATCGTTGCTGATGCGCTCGTGCGGGCGGGTTACGACGTCAAGCAGAGCGAGGTTCACGGAATGGCTCAACGGGGTGGGTCCGTGTTCAGCCACATCCGATGGGGATCCGATGTCGAAAGCCCTCTCGTGGAGAAAGGAAGCGCTGAGGTGCTCGCTGCCTTCGAGTGGGCGGAATCCATCCGCTGGGTCGAATACGTTCGGGACGGTGGAGCAGTCGTCGCAGACATTCGAACGATCGTTCCTCCTGGTTCGTGCACCGACAGGCGTGCGTGGTCTACGAATTATCCGGCATTCAACGCAGATCTCTTCAGTGACCGCCGTCTCAAGACTCGCCTCATCGACGCTTCGTCGACAGCGACCGAGCTCGGCAACACGCGGGCTGCCAACAGCGTGATCCTTGGATCTGTCGCTGCCTTCCTCGACATAGATGATGTTCATTGGGAGGCTGCGATCAGCAAGCTCGTCCCAAAGGGCACACAGGACGTGAACCTCGCGGCGTTCAGGGCCGGGCGGAGCGTTCCAATGGCCCAGATTCCAGCTCCTTCTCCTGATCCCGAGGGTTTCTCCGGACCACATGAGATCGACATCAGACACGATTGGTGCAAGGGATGCGACATCTGCTCCCGCGTCTGCCCCGAGTACTGCCTTGCAGTGAGCGTCGACGGTGAGTTGACGATCACGAACGCACAGGCATGCACAGGCTGCAGATTGTGTGAGATGTTGTGCCCCGACTTCGCCATCGCGATCCGGCCTCCCGGGGCCCAAGCGATTGTCCCTGAAGCTGCGGTGATCGGAGGGTTGACACGATGAGCAAAGCCATTCTCGTGCAGGGAAACGAGGCGTGTGTCAAGGGTGCCCTCGCGGTCGGATGCAACTTCTACGGCGGCTACCCCATCACACCGTCCTCCGAGATCGCCGAGCACATGGTGAGGCGCCTGCCGGAAGCAGGGGGTGTCTTCATCCAGATGGAGGACGAGATCGCATCGCTTGCGGCTGTCGTCGGCGCTTCCCTCGCAGGATCGAAGGCGATGACCGCAACGAGCGGGCCCGGCTTCTCTCTCATGCAGGAGCACATCGGCTTCGCAACCATGGCTGAGGTTCCCTGTGTCATCGTGAATGTCATGCGCGGCGGTCCCAGCACCGGGATGCCAACGGCACCGTCCCAGGGAGACGTCATGCAGGCCAGATGGGGAACCCATGGTGACCATCCCGCGATCGTGCTCGCCCCCTCTTCTGTTGGTGAGGTATTCGATCTCACGGTGAAGGCGTTCAATCTTGCAGAGCGATTCCGCACTCCTGTGATCCTCCTGTACGACGAGATCATCGGCCATACGAGGGAGAGCGTCGTGCTGCCGGATTCGGTAACGGTGGTCGACAGGGTGCGCCCCGATGCCGCAACGGAGGACTTCTGGCCGAAGAAGGCTGCCCCGGACGGCGTGCCCGAGATGGCGAACTTCGGTGATGGCCATCGCTTCCACGTCACCGGTCTCGCACACGACACGCGCGGGTTTCCCACTGATGATTCGTCGGTGGCCGAGGCGCTGATCAATCGCTTGCACCACAAGATCGAGGCGCATACAGATGAGATCATCGAAGTCGAGACACACATGATGGATGACGCCGAGATCGCGATCTTCGCATATGGCATCGTTGGCCGATCGGCCAAGGAGGCAGTCGATCGGGCTCGTGCAGATGGCATCAAGGCAGGACTCGTCAGGCCTCTGACGCTCTGGCCCTTTCCGTCGGCCCAGGTCGCCGAGGCTGCGCAGCGGGTCGACACGATCGTTGTCGCGGAGATGAACCTCGGTCAACTCATCGGCGAGGTCGAACGAGCGGCTGGTGGGGAAGCTGACGTCGTCGGGCACCTGCGCGTTGACGGCGAACCGATCACGCCGACGGTGCTCGGAGAAGTGCTCGCCAAGCACGATGGAGGGAATGCATGACAGATGTCAAGACATACCTCCGCGAATGGGCCATGCCCCACGTTCTTTGTCCTGGTTGTGCTCACGGCATAGTGCTGAGATCCTTCCTCGAGGCCGTTGACCAGTTGCAGCTCAACCAGGACAAGGTTGCCATGGTCGCCGGAATCGGATGCAGCTCCCGGCTGGTCGGATACGTCGACTTCTGCACTCTGCATGGCACTCACGGAAGGGCGCCGGCCTTCGCGACAGGATTGAAGCTCGCGAAGCCTGACCTCGAAGTCGTGGTGATCACCGGTGACGGGGACGGCCTAGCCATAGGAGGGAATCACCTGATCCACGCGGCTCGGAGGAACATCGACTTCACCGTCCTGATGCTCAACAACTCGATCTATG
>QMQC01000024.1 GCA_003648875.1 Actinomycetota bacterium | reverse complement strand
CGGACGACGGACGACGGACGACGGTTTACGCTCTCATCATGGAATTCGGAGAGCTTCCCGCTGTCGATGCACTTGCTGATGCACTCGCGTCCAACACATCGCTACCAAGGGTGGTGCTGCTTCACTGCTCGCGATTGGCGATTGACACGGCGCGTGAGACGATTCGGTCGGGTGGAGATGCCGACCCGACAATGATTGCGGACGAATGACTTGCGGATATCGAGGCCGGCCGACCGAGATCGGTCATCAACGCCACCGGCGTCCTGCTCCACACGAATCTTGGCAGAGCACCGATGAATCGCACCGTCTCCGAGGTATCTGCAGAAATCGCTTCCACGGCGAGCAACGTCGAAATCGATCTGCGAACAGGCAAGCGATCGAGTCGATCTACCTATCTTCGAACCCTCCTACCGCTCGTAACCGGTGCTGAGGACGGCTTTGCGGTCAACAACAATGCAGGTGCACTTCTCCTGGCTCTTGCATCGGTTCCCGGACTTCGGCGCGTCGCTGTTTCACGCGGTGAGATGATCGAGATTGGGGGCTCGTTCCGTCTCCCGGATCTGATGGCGGCCAGCGGTGCGACCCTTGTTGAAGTTGGTACCACAAACCGGACCCGTCTGTCCGATTACGAAGCTGTTGCTGGATCTGTCGATGCGATACTGAAGGTGCATCCGTCGAACTACCGGGTCGAAGGGTTTCAGGAGGAGGCCTCGTACGGTGACTTGGGCGTTCTCGCACACGCGAATAGCATTCCGTTCATCGCAGACGTGGGCAGCGGGCTGATCGACGAGACCGCTCCATGGCTCGGTGACGGCGAACGTACCTGGCTGGCGGGCGAGCCGGGCGTCTTACAAACCATCGCTTCAGGCGCGGATCTCGTGCTCTTCTCCGGCGACAAGCTCTTCGGAGGTCCACAGGCGGGGATCATCGTTGGTCTCGCGGACGCTGTTGAAAGGGCAGCCGGGCATCCCATTGCACGAGCCGTGCGGCTGGACGGTTCGACGATCGCATCGGTTTGCGAAACCTTGCAGATGTACTCGGATCAACGCGTTCTCGAAATCCCCTTTTGGGCAATGGCATCCGCGCCTGTGAATACCATCGACACAAGGGCAATGGCTGTCCTCGATGGCTCCTCGGGTGGACGTGTCGTCGATGGTGCTTCCCTACCGGGTGCGGGCTCGGTGCCCGGTGCGACGATTCCGACCAGGCTCATCGAGCTCCGCGGAGCGGCTGACACGACGTGGACTGCGCTCGCTCAGCACGACCCGCCGGTCATCGCGACCCGGAGAGACATGTCTACGTTCATCGATCTACGCTCCGTTCTCCCGGATGACGATGTCCTCGTTGCCGAAGCCATCCGGACGGTTCTGAACTGACATGCCCATCATCGGAACAGCAGGCCACGTCGACCACGGCAAGTCGACCCTCGTTCAGGCGATCACAGGCAGGGATCCAGACCGTTGGGCCGCCGAGAAGGAGAGGGGCCTGACAATCGATCTCGGGTTCGCCTGGACCGACCTCAACGGAATCGATGTTGGATTCGTTGACGTCCCAGGTCATGAGCGTTTCATCAAGAACATGCTTGCCGGCGTCGGAGCCATCGATTGTGCTCTCCTGGTGGTTGCTGCCGACGGCGGATGGATGCCACAGACCGAGGAACATGCGACGGTGCTCGACCTGCTCGACACGAAGGTCGGCGTGATCGCCCTTACGCGCATCGATCTCGTCGACGATGACACCGTTGAATTGGCGACCCTCGAGATCATGGACGAGATCGAAGGAACGTCACTCCAGGAATGGCCTGTCGTTCCTGTTTCGGCGATTACGGGTCAAGGCATGGAGAGCCTTGTCGAACATCTGGCGTCGGCGGTTGGTCGAGCCGACGAACATGTCGGCGGACCGTTTCGAATGTGGATCGACCGCTCATTCACGGTCAGCGGCGCTGGCGTCGTTGTGACCGGCACGGTCGCTCGTGGCGAGGTCTCCCGTGGCGACGATGTCGAGATTCTCCCTTCTGGCTCTTCCGATCGCGTGCGCGGAATACACCACCACGATCGAAGAGTCGATCGCTCCGTTGCAGGCTCGCGAACTGCAATCAACTTGCAGAGTTCGAAAGTGGCTGCCGTGTCCCGTGGAAACCTCCTCTGTGCCCATGGGTCGATCACCGTCTCAGCAAGGATCCTCGCCATACTCGACGCTGCAAGGCGTTTCGAGAAGATCCCGCCACGGGGCGCATTTCACTTCCACATCGGGACCGCTCACAGTCCAGCGACGATTAGGCGCCTTCACGGCACGGACGCCTACACCATGACGCTGGACACGCAACTGCCTGTGGCAATGGGAGACCGATTCATCCTCCGAGATTCTGGACGCCGGGCCGTCGTCGGCGGAGGACGGGTGCTCGACCCACGACCATCGAACCGCGTCACTCCGGCTCAGATCGGGATTCTCAGATCGGCGATGGATGGTTCAGCGACAGAGATGGCCGATGCGTTGCTCGAGATACGCGGCATCACCAGTGGTACCGATCTCATGGAGGCAACGGGTGGGGGTTCACCTTCGATCGGGCTTCGTGCAGGCGGGACCTTCCTCTCCGAAGATGCGGCGAACAACATGATTGGGATCTCGATCAGCATTGTTTCTGAGTTCCATGAACGGCACCCAATGCGGCCAGGGATTCCGAGACCGGAACTCGCAACCCGGATAGACGTCGATGCCGAGGTCATCGCTGTTGCAGTTGACCAATCAGAAGAGCTTGATCAGTCTGACGGGACTGTCCATCTTGTGGGCTTCACGAACACGCTGACACCGGTCCAAGAAGCCGAGTGGTCTGCGGTGCGATCGGATCTCGAGGGGTCCTTCGATGTACCGAGGATGAGCGCCATCGATATGAACGGTGAAGTCGTTCACGCCCTTATCCAGCGGGGTGACCTCGTCCAGGTTGCGTCTGACCTCGTCTTCACAAAGACGCAGGTCGATGAGATCCACCGGCAGATCGTCAGTCTGCCCGATGGCTTCACGGTGGGTGAGTTCAAGGACCGGTTCGGGATGACAAGGCGTCAAGCGGTGCCAACACTCGAGTGGCTCGACAGATCAGGCTGGACCAAACGGTCGGGAGACGCTCGTACGGTCAGAAACCAACGGCAGTAGCGGTCCTGCGGCGCTCCGTCTCCGTGAGGCCGCCCCAGATTCCGTATGGCTCTTTGATCTGGAGTGCATAACTGCGACACTCTCCAACGACCGGGCAGACTTGGCATACTGCCTTCGCACGAATCTCGCGACGTTGCCTTTCGTCTTTGCGCTCCTGGGTGGTTGGGGGGAAGAACAGGTGGGAGTGATTTCCGCTGCACAACGCGACCGGCTGCCAAGAACGATCTGGGGACATCAGGTGGCGCCTTTCGTCTTCTCGGGTACTTCGCGTGCGACCAGCACAATCACACGAGCAATGAACATAGCCACGAGTTGGTCCGAATGCCAGAAAAACTCTGCCTGCTCACAAGATTTCTTCGCGACCTGCCGTTGCCACAGGATCGACCTCGAGCACAAGGCCTGTGATCCCGACGATATCGACGCCGCCACCGGCGCCAACCACAATCCCCCTATTGACGGTCGCTCTCCACCTGGCACCATCGACCATGACCACCCCCTCGGGATCCAGGTCTGACACGGCAAGGCATCGCTTTCCTAGCATGCCCTCCCTACCAAAGGTCGGTGTCGCGAAGCGACCGCGAACAACCGTGGTCAACGAGTACCAGATGAACACGACAGACGCCGCGACTGCAAGCATCACCATCCACGCCGCAGGTGGATAGGCGGGGCGCGTGGTCGTGAACATCAAGCCGGCGGCGAGCAACAGGGCTACGCCAACAACTGCGCGCCAGTCGACCCGGTTCTGGGCAAAGCCCCACACAACGATTCCGAGGCCGACGAGAATCATGATCAATGCAGGCCACCAGATTGGGAGGGTTGCGAGCCCATAGCCCGCAACCAGAAGAGACATTGAGGCAACGGCGGCCATGAGACCTCGGCCAGCGGCATAGAACTCAAAAACGGCAAACGCTGCACCGATCAGCAGGAAAAGAAATGCTGTCTCGGGGCGCGCTCCGAGCCTCAAGAAGCGGTCGACCAATCCGGGCTTCATGAACTTGACCGTGCGGGTCGACACGATGACGCTCTGGCCGTCAACGACCTCCGAGCCAGCCGTGGATATCTCCCACACCTCCGAACCCCGCGAAACCGTTGTTCCGTCAAGCGACGCGATCAGTTGGCCGAGCGCCGGATCGACCCTGTCCACGAAGCCAAGGACTACCGGATCCTCGACAGTGACAGCCACTGCCGAGTCTGCAAGGGTCACCTGCTCAGCCCGGAATAGGTCCGGATCGTTCACCGGCCCCACAATCGAGTGCTGGAGATTGCCGCGCTGCACCGCTGGATCGAGATATCCAATCATCGATCCGGGTGCGGCTGCACGAATGTCGGCGTAGCTTGCAAGAAACGCTGCACCACCGTATGCGACGGCCGGATACGGCCCGATCCACGAGATGACAGGCGCCGGCGATTCAACGATCGCCTCGTAGAGCGCGGAGATGTCACCGGATGAGACCCCGGGACTGTCGATCTTGAGGATGTACAGATGCGCTCGCTCGGACTGAACGACATCGACGACATAGTCAATCGACCGCTGGTCCATGGGATCCCCTACATCGATGACCACAATCGGATCGTCATGCGAACCAGCCAAGGCTGCACCGGCCACCAAGCCCACAGCGAGCGATCCGAGAAGGATGAGACGGACAATGCGCATCCCGGAAGAGTAACGACAACCGATAAGCGGCACTTCGGATATGAGCGGGGGCGGCCAAGAACCTGGGAGGTGGAAGGCTGGTAGTACGAAGTACTACGCATTGCGTCATACGTACGAAGTACTACGTTCCGAGGCTTCACCCGACACCTCGCCCAAATCCGAAGAGCCCGATGACCGCCATCCGATACCCGGTTTCGGGAAGCTACTCTCTCCCCATGCTCACCATCCTTCTCGTCGCCGATCGCCAGAGTGTCATCGATCAAATTCACACTGCGCTGTCGACACCCGACATCGTGGTGATCGATCACCCTGACTCTGATACCGCAGCCGACACCGCGTACAGCGAGGACGTCGATGCTGTTCTCGTCGATATGCAGGTTGGATCGATGGGAGCCATGGCGGTGACGCGTGCGATACGGGCCAAGGCGGAAGATGGCATCGGAATCCCGGTGACGATCCTCCTCGACCGTGACGCTGACGCCTTCCTTGCGGGTCGGGCGGGCGCGCGGAATTGGCTAGCCAAGGGCGGACCAGCATCCGAGCTACGGGCAGCGCTGGCACTCGCGACAGCGACAGCTTGATGGCCGAAGAGGAGACCGCGAGCACCGTCAGGTAGGCAGCGATGACCACCGAGACATTCATCTACCTTGCAATACTCGGTGCCTGCACGCTCTCGTCGGGATTCTTCTCCGGTTCTGAGACAGCACTGATCGGAATCTCTCGAGAACGCGTCCACCGGCTGGCCGCGGAAAGTCCGAGGGGGAAGCGCCTCGAACAACTCGTTTCTCAACCAGATCGAATGCTGTCAACCCTCCTTGTTGCAAACAACGCCGTAAACGTCCTTTCCGCATCGGTGGCCACCATCCTCTTCGTGTCCCTCATCGGCCAGACCTGGGGTCCATGGGTGGCGACGGCAGTAATGACAGCGGTACTTCTCGTGTTCGGTGAGATCACGCCAAAGACTATCGCCGCACGCTATCCCGAGCAGTTCTCGCTGAGAGTTGCTCCCACGATCTGGAATCTCTCGATCGTTCTGGCACCGATCGCCAGATTCTTCTCGGCCATCACCGGCGGTCTTCTTCGCCTCCTGAGGCTGGACGTCGACGGATTCGCCGATGGCGTCACCGAGGACGACATTCGCGCTCTTGCTGCGCTGAGCCAGCGAGGTGGCCAGATCGAAGAGGCCGAACGAGAGATCATCGATGCCCTGTTCCACCTGGCCGACACCTCGGTCCACGACGTGATGACTCCGAGACTCGACATTGTCACGCTTCCGCTGCCACTGACTGCAGACGGTCTTCGCGCTGCGGTGTCCGACACGGGCCATTCGCGTTTTCCGGTGATCGCAGACGGACTTGACGACCTCCAAGGAATCGTCCATGTCAAGGATCTTCTGAGACATCCCGACCCAGAGAATGCCACTGATCTGGCACCCCTGCTTCGGACTCCGAACTACGTCCCAGAGACGATGTCGGTACTCGACACGCTGGAAGAGATGCGGGCGCAACGCTACGGCATGGCCGTCGTCGTTGATGAGCACGGGGGAGTCGAAGGGATCGTCACGATCAAGGACCTTGTTTCGGAACTCGTTGGGGAACTCCAGGACGAATACGACCCTGGTACGCCCGCGGTCACCCAGATCGCAGACCATGTATGGATCGCGGATGGGCGTGTTGACATCGATGATCTATGCAAGGGGATCGATCATGAGGTTCCGGACGGCCCGTACTCGACGGTGGGTGGTTTCATCATGACCGCATTTGGGAAGATCCCCACACGCGGCAACGAGATAGCCGAAGACGGGTATCGGTACACCGTCCTGTCGATGGACCGTCAGAGGGTCGACCGCATCAAGATCGAGAGAGTCGACTAGCGCTATACACTCCTGGCCATCGGGACGTGGCGCAGCTTGGTAGCGCGCATCGTTCGGGACGATGAGGCCGTCGGTTCAAATCCGACCGTCCCGACCAAACCCCTCCAGCAATCGAGGGATGCTCCTCTGTGTGGATTCTTGCCGGCAGGAGGAACCCGGAGCGAGGCACCTCGAAGAGGGGGCCATCCGCTCTCGCCGCTGCGCGCTATGCGAGTAGCAGCTCCGCCAGCTGGACAGCGTTGAGGGCTGCCCCCTTTCTCAGATTGTCGCCAATGGCGAACAGGCTGATACCACCAGGGAACCCGATGGTCTCTCTGAGTCTGCCCACAAGGATGTCGTCGATTCCCGCGGAATCGAGGGGTGTCGGAACCTTGGTGTCGTCCCACAACTGCATGCCGGGTGCGGAGCCGAGCACCGCGACGGCCTCGTCGAGGTCGACGCGACGATCGAACCACATCGAGGCAGATATCCCGTGACCGTCCATGACGGGCACGCGTACACACGTCGGTTCCACAGCAATGTCATCACGATCCAGGATCTTGCGCGATTCGTTTACGAGCTTCCACTCCTCATCCGTGTAGCCAACCACGGCTATCGAACCAGCCAGAGGCAGCACGTTGTACGCGATCGGTCTTGTGTACAGATCTCCATCAGGCTCGTCCCAGCCTCCGGTGACGAGGTTCGATCTTTGCGAGTCGAAGTGATCGATCTCTGATGCGAGCTGTGCGATTCCGGTGTGACCCGAGCCCGACACGCTCTGGTAGGAGGTCGCAAACATTGTCCTGAGTCCTGCGGCTGCATGCAGAGGTCCTGCGGCCATCATGATGACCATCGTCGTACAGTTCGGGTTTGCAATGATGCCCTCATGGGAACGAATCGCTTCGTCGTTCACCTGGGCGACAACCAAAGGAACCGTGTCATCCATACGGAAGGCTGACGAGTTGTCGATGACGGATGCACCTGCTGATGCAAAATGTGGTGCGTATTCGAGAGAACGCGCTCCTCCTGCAGAGAACAGCGCGATGTCGACCCCAGCCGGATCCACCGTGTCGAGGTCCTCGACCACGATGCTCCCCCAGGTCGTCTCGATGACGTTTCCCACTGACCGCGACGAGGCGATCAATCGCAGATCAGAGATGGGGAACACCCGCTCCTCGAGGATCGAGAGCATCGTCGTCCCAACGGCGCCGGTCGCACCGACGATCGCAACGCTTGGGTTGGAGAAGGTCTTCATGCAGACGCCCCATCGTCGAGGCCAAGACCCGAATGCAGAGCTTTCACGGCTTCGGACACCCTATCTCCGGCAACGACGCAAGAGATCCGTATCGGTGAGGTGGAGATCATCTGGATGTTGATGTCATGGTCGGCAAGGATTCTGAACATCCGAGAAGCAATCCCTGACTCTGTCTTCATGCCGATACCCACGACTGTGACCTTGGCGATGTCCTTGTCGACGCTCACACTGCCCGCGTCGATGGCTTCAGCGACAGTTCTTGCTTCCCTCTCAGCCACATCAAGCATCGAAATGGGGACCGTGAAGCTGATGTCCGTTGAGCCGTCGTGGGACACGTTCTGCACGATCATGTCGACGTTCACACCGGCCGCGGCGAGCGGCTCGAACACGGATGCGGCAACGCCTGGTGTATCGGGAACGCGAGAGATCGTGAGCTTGGCCTCAGATTCATCATGCGCGATCCCGCGTACTACTGCTTGTTCCATCGTTTCCTCCTTGACCAAGGTTCCTTCGCCGCCATGGAACGATGAGCGAACATGAATCGGGATGCCGAATCGTCTCCCGAACTCGACTGATCGCGGCATGAGAACTCCAGCTCCCGCAGAGGCGAGCTCGAGCATCTCCTCATAGGTCAGTTCCAAGAGTTTCGTGGCGGCTGGCACAACCCTCGGATCGGCTGTGAACACACCATCGACGTCCGTGTAGATCTCACATCTGTCGGCGGACAGCGCCGCGGCGAGTGCTACTGCAGTGGCGTCAGAACCGCCCCTGCCGAGGGTCGTGACGTCCTTAGAAGCAGGATCTACACCCTGAAAGCCTGCAACAATCACCACCTTGCCTTCATCAAGCCCCTCACGAACCCGGTCCGCCCGGATCTCGACGATCTCGGCCTGGCCGTGCTTCCCCGTTGTGAGGATTCCTGCCTGAGAGCCGGTGAAGCTCGTAGCCGCGACCCCGAGATCCTGGATGGCCATTGCCACCAGAGCCATCGTGACACGCTCGCCGGCCGTCAGGAGCATGTCCATCTCCCGCGGATGGGATCGATCGGAGACTTCCGCCGCCAATCCAAGGAGCTCATCAGTGCGTCTGCCCATCGCGCTCACGACTGCAACGACGCCGTTGCCCTCGTTGTACGAGTCAACGATTCGCTTAGCAACGCTGCGGATCCTGTCTGCATCTGCAACCGACGTTCCACCGTATTTGTGAACCACCAATGTCATCTCGCGGATTGTAGGTGTAGCTGCAGATCACCCATACCATCTCGCCGTGCAGACCACCCGAATCCTTTCTGTTGCGATTGCTGGAGTCCTGGTGTTTGCGGCCTGCGGCGGCGCCCAGGACACGGTGACCACAACTGAGGCGACAGCAGCCGCCGTGACGACCGTCCCGCTCTCGACAGTGCCATCCGACTACGTGGGGTTCCTTCACCAGCCCACCGCTTGCGGCGCCGATCGACCAGATCCAGCGAAAGACATGGGGTTCGACGCTCCGGACGAAGTTGGACTCGTTGGGCAGATCGTCCTCACACTGAACACCTCCTGCGGCCCGATCGAGATCCAACTCGATCCTGTCACAGCACCCGAGACCGTGAACTCGTTCGTCTTTCTTGCCGAATCTGGCTTCTTCGATGGCACGGTGAGCCACAGAGTCGTTCCTGGCTTCATGATGCAGGCCGGAGATCCGACCGCCACAGGCTTCGGTGGCCCTGGGTACACCCTGCCGGACGAGTTCCCCGCCGAAGGCATCACGTACGAGCGCGGTGTTGTCGCAATGGCCAACGCGGGTCCCGGCACCACCGGAAGCCAGTTCTTCATCACGTTGGGGGACGCAGATTGGCTCAGCCCTCAATACACGATTGTTGGGCGAGTCATTTCAGGACTCGAAACCCTCGACCGAATCGCTCAGGTTCGTCTCGGTAGGGGGGCGAGCAGTGCTGATCCAAACCCCTCAACGCCTCTGGAATCGATCTACATAGAGTCCGTTTCCATCCAACGGTAGGCTGGATTCATGGCAAGCGAGAAGCGAGAACGACAGCGGACGAATCGGGAGCAGAAGCTCGTCGAGGAGCAGAAGGCCGACACTCGCAGGCGGCGAATCGCGATCATCAAGCGGTACGCGACCTACACGATCGTATTCGGAGCAGCGATCATCGCACTCAAGTTGCTCAGCGGCTGACGCCTTGCCCGTCGACCTTCACCTGCACTCGAACGCGTCAGACGGATCGGATACGCCGGAACAGCTGATGAGCCTCGCTGCGAAGGCGAAGCTCTCCCATGTTGCGCTCACAGACCACGACACCCTTGCAGGAATCGACCGTGCCAGGCTCGCTGCCAAGGGGCTCGGTCTCGAGTTCATACCGGGTGTCGAACTATCGGTCGATCACAACGGAACGAAGATCCACATGCTCGTGTATTTCCTCGAGCCTGGTAACGGACCACTCCAGTCGCGCCTCGCCGAGCTTCTCGAGGGACGGTACTCGAGAAATATCGAGATCATCGAGAAACTCAACGGCCTCGGCTACGAGATCACACTCGCAGATGTTCAGAAGCACGCGGAGGGTCCATCGGTTGGTCGACCACACATCGCAGACGCACTGGTCGAGAAGGGATACATCACGACTCGAGACGAGGGATTCTCTGACCTTCTCCACGATGGCGGTTCGGCGTATGTCGAACGAATGCGGCTGACCGCGGCCGAAGCGATCCGACTGGCCAGAGCAGGCGGCGGTGTTCCGGTCATCGCGCATCCCGTAACGATGAGCCTCACGCGAGAGTTGTATGCAGAAGCGTTCCACCAACTCGCTGATCTCGGCCTTGGAGGGATCGAGGCACATCACCCGATGCACGATCTCGATCTGCGCGCACATCTCACAGAAGTCGCAGCGAAACTTGGTATCGCCGCAACCGGCGGGTCAGACCACCATGGCGCCACAAAGCGCGCATACCGCGTTGGCGTCGGGAGGGGAGACCTACGGGTACCCGAATCTGCCGTTGAACAGCTGTACGCTCAGCGGAATCGCTGACGCAAGCACGGCGATCCGTCGAATTCATCAACCACGCAGACCCACGAGTCGACATAGATCTAGAGGAGTGACATGTTCGACCTCTTCGCCAGGGCACCGATCGCGTATTCCGAGATTCAACGGTCGTACAACACGAGCCGGGCCTTCGGCATGTTTGCGTTCATCGGTCTCGTTGCCGGCTGGGTCATGATGAACGGTGAACCATATCTTCTCCTGCTCATCGTTCCAGCCCTCGTCGTGTTTGTTGACGCGCTGTATCGCCGCACACACGGCACATCGGCGCTTCCCGGGGAACTCATGGGAACAACCATGATCGTCCTCGCACTTCTGCTGCGCGGACCAGCCCCGGCCATCCATGGCCTCTCCATCGCCTGGATAGTCGTCTCGACCGCTCTTGTGCTCCCGCTACGCCACGCCGCAATGCTCGTCATCTACACCATTTCGGCATCCGCGACGACATTCGTTCTGTACAACAACACGGACATTGACCTGATCGGCATCGTCGAGGGTTCAGGAGCCGAGACAACGATCGACGCATCCGCCGCGGTCGTCTTCGTCATCCTGATCATCAATCTCATTCTGAAAGTGATTCGAGTTTTGTTGAACGCCCAGGACAGGCACGCTGAGGCGCTGGCACAGGAGAGGCGCGCCGTCCAGCTCAAGAACGAATTCGTGTCCATGGTCAGCCATGAACTCAGAACGCCCCTGACGGGTATTGCAGGATTCACCGACACTCTTGCCGAGTCCTGGATGGCGCTGCCCCCTGATGAGGTCGACGAGTTCCT
>QMQC01000023.1 GCA_003648875.1 Actinomycetota bacterium | reverse complement strand
GGGCCGCGCAGGGAAAGGCTTAGTTGTGAAGAGCCGGGGCAGTAGCGCCAGAAGGAGGAACATCGGGTTGACGCCGACAGGGAATCCAACCCCGAAGCGGATGGATACGAACGTGTAAACCAGGAACCAGACGATC
This sequence comes from Actinomycetota bacterium, assembly GCA_003648875.1. Lineage (GTDB taxonomy): Bacteria > Actinomycetota > Acidimicrobiia > Spongiisociales > UBA5794 > B3-G11. The sequence continues at coordinate 11,797 of QMQC01000023.1, read as the reverse complement.
AATCCGGTGGCGATACAACTCCACGCCCATGGCTCCTTCTCCTTGAACGGATAGCGTGCGATAAAGGCGATGAAGATGCCCCATCCCGCGATCGTCGCACCGAGGACGCCATAGATGAAGGCCTGAAACTCCAATGTGGGGGCGGAAGGCTCCACGGAGTCCCAGAACGTGGGATTGATCTGACTGTTGAACACGAAGTCCATCAATCTCGACTGGCTGAAGAACGCCATCACGAGCCCGAAGACGGTCAGATAGAGCCCAAAGCCGAACAGCCATTTCTGCCAGAAACCGAAGCTACCCATGTATGCCCACTTCTCTGTTCTCGTCAGGCGCAAAGGATCCCGTTCAGGATCGTATGACCGTTTGGTCTCGTAGGCTGGGTTTGTTGCCGGAAGACGGAGATACGATGTTCGACGAAGCAGGCCTTGCTGTCCAAGGTGCCATCGACGCCGGTGCCGTGTACGCAGACGCTCGAGTTGTCGCAACCAGGACCGAGACGATCAATGTCCGCAACCAGAACCTCGACCAGATGGATCGGTCCGAGACCATCGGAGTCGGTGTTCGCGCTCTCATCGGATCGTCATGGGGATTTGCCGCAACCCCGGACCTGACTTCGGAGAGCATTCGAGCCACAGGTGAGCGTGCGGCCGCAATCGCACGTGCGTCAGCTGTCGTTCCCGGTACCCCGATCGAATTCGCGGACGTTCCTGTTACCCAGGATTTCTGGGAGACGCCGTACGAAGAGGACCCATTCACCGTTTCGACGTCGGAGAAGGTCGACACGCTGGTCGACGTGACCAAGACCATGCAGGAGGTCGAGGGCATCGCGATCGCCACGGGCACCCTCATGTTCTATGACACGAACAAGTGGTTCGTTTCCTCCCAGGGTCATCGCATCCATCAACACATTGTCGAGTCTGGCGGTGGATACGACGCCACAGCCATCGGTGAATCAGAGACGCAACGGCGCTCATATCCGCAGTCCTTCGGCCAGTACGAGACCGGTGGGTACGAGACGATCCGGGCCTGGGACTACGAGGGAAACGCACAGCGAATCGGCGAACAAGCCGTTGCGCTGCTGACTGCTGATGAGATGGAAGAGAGAGAGACCAACCTAATTCTCGAAGCCTCTCAGCTTGCACTCCAGATCCACGAATCCGTTGGCCACGCCATTGAGCTTGATCGGATCCTCGGTTGGGAGGCTGCGTTCGCTGGTACGAGCCATCTGGAGCTGGAGAGACTGGGTACGCATCGCTACGGCTCGGAGCTCATGAACATCACAGCAGACGCGACGCTCCCTGGCGCGCTCGGCACATTCGGCTTCGACGACGAGGGAACACCGGCTCAACCGGTCGACATCGTCAAGAACGGAACCTGGGTGGGAGTGCTTTCAGGCAGAGACTCAGCGGCGATCGCCGGCTTGCCCCCCGGTGGCATGGTGCGTGCTGACGGGTTCAACCGACTCCCCATGGTGAGGATGACGAACGTGGGTCTTCGCCCGGGCGAAGGCACACTTGAAGACATCATCGCGGAGACGGACGAGGGCGTGTACATGTCAACGAACCGATCGTGGTCCATCGACGACAAGAGACTCAACTTCCAGTTCGGCACGGAGATTGCATGGGAGGTCAAGAACGGCGAACTCGGGAAGATGCTGAAGAACCCGACGTATACAGGCATCACTCCGCAGTTCTGGGGATCGCTTGATCGCCTTGCCGGAGATTCCGAATGGGTGCATTGGGGAACGCCGAATTGCGGGAAGGGGCAGCCCATGCAGGTGGCTCATACGGGCCATTCGGCTTCTCCGGGTCGATTCGCAAACGTGCGCGTAGGGGTGAAGGCATGAACAGGGAACAGATCCTCGTCAACGACACGCTGGACATGGTTTCCGATCGTGCGGGGGCGGAAGTCCTGGCCGATGTCGGCACGTCTTCCCTGACGCGATTCGCAAACTCCTTCATCCACCAGAACGTCTCGGAGGACATCGAGCAGGTGACGCTGAAGGTCGCGCTCGAGGGCAAGGTCGCGAGTTCGACCACGACTGCAACCTCCCCCGATGCGCTGGCAGGATTCGTTGACTCGACCCTTGAGACCGCCGCGACCCAGCCTGTCGACGAGGACTGGCCCGGCATGGGAGGGCCGACCGAAGTCGCAGCGGTGGACCATTGGGACAAAGACACCGCGTTCGCAGACCCGATGGCACGCGCCGAAGCGGTCAAAGCGTTTGTTGATGCAGGGGAAGGCTTGCTCGGCGCAGGATATTGCGAGACGGACTCCCGTCGCCACGCCTATGGGAACACCGCCGGTCGAAGGGTTCACGGTCGATTCACAACCGCGGTCGTTGATGGCATCCACCAGACAGGGACCTCGGCTGGATCAGGACACGCTTGCGGCGTGGCGATGTCTGGTCTCGACGCCGGTGCCGTTGGTGCCCTTGCGGCACAGCGGGCTCGTGACAGTGTCGGAGCATTCGATGCGAAACCCGGCCAGTACCAGGTGGTTCTTTCGCCCGAATGCATGGCAACGATCGCGGTATTCCTCAACGTATACGGTTTCAATGGAAAGATGGCTGAGGAAGGAATGTCTTTTGTTGATCTCGGTGAGCAGCAATTCGACGAGGCATTCAGTTTGTGGGATGGCCCGACGGATCCTGGTGCACTGCACCTGCCGTTTGACATCGAGGGAACCCCGAAGCGGCACCTCGATCTGGTCAGGGCCGGTGTGACCACCTCGCTCCTGCATACGCGCCGTACAGCGAAGAAGGCTGGCACCGAGTCGACCGGCCACGCTGTCCAGGGTGCCGAAATGTGGGGTCCTTTTGCGTGGAACATGTTCGTCGGCGGGGGCGGCGAATCCGTCGAGGCATTGATCGCAGGCGTTGATCGCGGTATCTATGTATCGACGTTCAACTACTGCCGTGTGCTCGATCCCAAGTCACTCGTTGTCACCGGTCTCACACGCAACGGGACGTTCATGATCGAGAACGGCAAGATCACGGAGCCCGTGACGAACATGCGATTCACCCAATCGTTCGTTGACGCACTGGCTCCGGGCAGGGTGGAGGGCATCGGAGATGATGCAAGGTACGCAGACTCCGAGTTCGGACCGACCTTCATCCATGCGCCAACCATGAGGCTGGGATCGTGGAACTTCACCGGCGGAGCTTCGGGCTGATGCATGTGCTGGGCAACCTCGTGTCGGCCGCGCTGTTCAACGACCGCAAGAAGGCGGACGACGCATGGGGCATACTCACCGAGGCGGGTGTGCCGGCTTCGGTGATCACCGACCCCGGCATGCTCGGCAAATACGAGCTATCCGTGATGGTGGAGCGTGACGATCTCGAGCGGGCGCAAGAACTCCTCGCTCCGCTCGTCGCGAAAGAGGGCTGAACGTATGTGGCGAGTCGCTCAGGCGGTCGCGTCGGCTTTCTCGCGTTCGGCGATCTCCTTGCGAACGGCGTCCATGTCGAGTGCCTCGATCTGACCTATGAGGTCCTTGAGACCCTCCTCAGGCAGGGCACCCGGCTGGGAGAGAACGCCGACCTGATCCTTGAACGCAACGAGCGTCGGGATGGAACGGATCTGGAACTGGCCTGCAAGCTCCTGGTTTGCCTCGGTGTCGACCTTGGCAAAGACGATGTTGGGGTACTCCTCGGACACCTTCTCGTAGGTGGGAGCGAACATCTTGCATGGTCCGCACCAGTCTGCCCAGAAGTCGATCAGGACGATGTCGTTGTCCTCGATCGTGGACTCGAGAGTCTCCTTTGATAGATTTACTGTTGCCATGTTCGCGGTCTCCGTTTCGGGTTCTCGTCCAAGAATGTTACAAGAGTCCCAACTACCCCAGGGGGTATCATATTCCCGGCTTGGCGCATGTGAGCGATGTGTGCAGCGGGAGGAACGCGTATTCCGAAGACACAAAGTTGCATACTGTGGGAAACAGGATTTGCAATGAGATCGCGCTCATGCAACAATTCCTTCCGGGAACTGTCAGGAATAGATGGAGGCTGTCAATGGACCGACCGAGTGGACTCTCGCGTACCAGCAGGTACCTTCCAACGATCCTTTTGCTCGTGGGTGTCATGCTCGCGTTGGCCGCATGCAGCGGTTCTGACGGTTCTGACGGTTCGACGGGTGAGGCCGGTGCTGCCGGTCCCGCCGGGGAGGTCGGTCCTGCCGGTCCTGCCGGTCCTGCCGGTGAGGTGAGCGCAACCGACCTCACCTGTACTGAGTGTCACGACGAAGGGACGCGGATCGTCTCCAAGCAGGCACAGTTCCATAGGTCACAGCATGGGAGTGGCGGGGCTTACGTGCGGGGTGGCAGTGCAAGCTGTGCCGGGTGTCACGGCAGTGAGGGCGCCGAAGCGCGCATCGAGGCTGGCCTTGTCCCGCGCGACGAAGCGGTGGAGGGCATAATCAACGTGTCGCCCTATACCTGTCGCACGTGCCACGATATCCACACGACCTATACCGAGGACGACTTCTCCTTGACCGGGGATTCCGCACCGGCGCCGATGGGCGTGACCGCAAGCTCCTTCGACGGGGGGGCTGGCAATCTGTGTGCAAGTTGCCATCAGATTCGCAATGAGCTACCGGTGGCTGTCGACGGCGTCATCGAGTTCACCACTACCCGGTTTGGCACGCACTATGGCGTTGAGGCGCAGATGTTGCTCGGCGAAGGCGGTCTCATGGTAACGGGCAGCCCCAGCGAACATTATGAGAAGGTCGATGACACTTGTGTGGGCTGCCACATGGGTGAGAACCGCGATCACACCTGGGTGCCGGACGTCGATAACTGCGTGAGTTGCCACGATGATCTGGAATCGTTCGACAGCCGCGGTGTTCAAACTGAGATCCAGGAGTTACTCGTTGAAGCCAAGGCTCTTTTGGTTGCCAACGGCATCATGACCGAGGAGAACCGATCGATTCCGGGCGCGTATCCCGAGGAAGTGGTCTCTTCGATGTGGAACTTCATGTTCGTCTACTCGGATTCGAGCGACGGGGTCCACAACCCTGACTACGCCAAGGCGCTGCTCGAGTACGTGATCGAAAACCTGGGGTAGACGAGGGCAAGATCCCGAATCCACCGTTTTGAAGATGGGTTTGCTTGCCCTGGAGTTCGTTCGTCTGGCACGCCCCCCCGCGTTCTTGGCTTCTACGAACCGGCGAGAACCGTCTCAATCGCAGCAGTAAGCGACCTGGATGTCGCGATCCCCCAGATCTTCACCGCGATGATCCCGTCTCGATCGATGATGAACGTCTCGGGGAGGCCGTATATGCCGTACTCGATCGCAGCTCCTGAACCCTTCCCGATCACGTAGTGGTAGTCCACTCCCCAACCAAGGTCGTCGAGAAACGCTGACCCTCGATCCGGTACGTCTTCATGCAGTACGCCTACAAACTGAACGCCTCTCTCCGCGTACCTCGTGGACGCTTCGATGAGAGCAGGGTGCTCGACCCTGCATGGACCACACCATGATGCCCAGAAGTTCATGACGACCACTTCACCGACGAAATCATCGGTCTTGAGCGTTCCAGGGCGATCCAGGTACTCGAACTCGAGTGAAGGAGCTTCGGTCCCGATCAGCGGCGAAGAAACGTAGCCCACGTCGATCCCAAAGCGGCCTCCGAACACCACCACCATCATGGCGACCCCCACGACAACGAGTCCGATCAAGACCCAGCCTTGAATCCTTCCACGTTTCGGCAGCAGCTCAGGCGATTGCACGCTCATCCTTGTTTGTCCAGGGCATCGACGAGCTTCTCTGATGCTGCGTCCACGATGTGGGGAGGCGTCAGAGGATCAGCGATGACTCTCTCGAAATAGGGGATCGCCGCGGCAGCATCGTCAAAGCCGCTCAAGAGGACATTTCCGAGATACAGCATTGCTTCGGTGTTGTCCTTGTTCAGAGCAAGACTCTGAAGTAGCGTCTCGCTCGCAGCCTCATATTGACCCGTGACATAGGACAGATAACCCACCCCGGCGAGGGCCCTGCTTCTGTCTTGGGACGAAGAATTGCCCAGCGAGACGGTCAGGTAGTGGTCGAGCGCGCCCAGTCGGTCACCCTCGGACAGGTAGCGATCTGCAAGCGCCAGAAGCGCCGTGGCAGAATCGGGGAAGTTTGCGAGGATACTCTCGAGCTCCTCCGTCGTCATCGTGTCGATGCTGATCACACCGGCTTCAGAAGTCGCGTTTGAGAAAGCGGTATCGGCACCAATCGCATCTGTCTCAGATCCCGACCCTGACCCGGCCCAGACGATAACTGCTGTCAGCCCGGCCAGCAGAAGTGACGCACCCAACAGCCCACGAAACGAGAAGCCTCGCACGCGCTCCGCGGCCAACGGGTTCTCTGTCTTGTGAACCGGAGCCTCCACGAGACCAGCCAGCGCATCGTCGATCTCAGCCAATTCCTGTGCGTAGACCCCACGGAGCCGTTCAGCGGTGCTGGGCTCCACCTGACCATCTTCGACCTGATCCCCCAATTCGTCGAGATCCGTGGTGACCTGCTTGCGTCTCTCTCTGAGACGCTCCTTGGCTCGCGTGGCATTCATTGCGAACTCTCCACACCCGGCGCAATTGTCCGCCTTCGCCGCAGTATCATCCACACGCCCATTCCCATTGCAGCAACCGGGAGCAGCCAGACGAGCAGAGTCTTGCCTGCAAAGGCTGGGTCCAGGATGATGTTCTCACCGTATCGATCGCTGAAGTATTTGATGATCTGGTCGTCGGTCATCCCATCTGCGATCAGCTCATCTACCTTGTCCATCATGGCCGTTGCTGTGGTTGATGGTGAGCCGGCGATCGCCGATCCCTGACAGACAGGACACATGATCCGTGCCCCGATCGCTTCAGCCCTGTCCCCAGGAGATGAATCGCCAGTGATTGCACCGACCACGATGACGGTCAACAAGACACCGATCAGTACGAAGTAGTGTCGATTCCTCATTGTCTGGTCGACTCCTCGACCTGATCAGGGATCCGGGAGCGACGGCGGCCAAGCCAACCCCACAGCGGAGCCATCGCGATCAGCAGGCCACCTGCCCACACAAGCCAGACATAAGGGAACCAGAGGGCCTTGAACGAGACGCCGGAATCGTCGATCCGCACAAGCGTCAGGTAGAGGTCACCGCCAACCGATGTTGCCACCGATGGAGTTCCGATCGATTGACCCTGCATGAAGTAGCTGTTGATGCCTGGTTCGAGCACACCGACCTGCCTCCCATCACGAGTGATGACGATCCTTGCTCCGATGACTTCCCTGTTCGGTTCGCGCCGGATCACGGTTTCGAGGTACATGAGCTCCATGCCTGCAAACGACACCGTATCGAACTGCTTCACGGAGTAGGTCCCTGTGACAGCCAGGTTCGAGGACAGGGCGATTCCGATCGCCAGGATGGCCACTCCGATGTGAGACAACTGGCCGCTCCAGTATTGCCGGTCGCCACGTAGGGTCTTGCCGATTGCAGCGACCATGCTCTCGTCAGTCTTAACGGTTCGGCGATGCGCGCTTGCAAACAGTCTGTGTATCGCCGTCGCGATCACGAGTGTGCCTGCGATTACTCCAAGGAGCAGGTAGCCGTCGCGATAGTCCATCATGACCGCGAGGGCCCCTGCTGCCAGGGAGATGACGAAGGGGAGGCGGATCCGTTCCCAGAGGAGCGTTGGAGATGCCGACCGCCATGGCGCGATGCTCCCGATTGCCATCGCCACGAGAAGTACCAGTGATATTGGAATGGCGAAGCGATTGAAGAATGGAGGTCCGACACCGGCCGTGTCTCCAGTGATCGCCTCGAGGAAGAGCGGATACAACGTTCCCAGCATGACGACGAAAGCGAACACGCTCAAGACGAGGTTGTTCACAAGGAAGAACCCCTCGCGGCTCACCATCGAATCGAGTCGTGAAGAAGACGCCACATCGTTGAGGCGTGCAGCGAAGATGCCGAAGGAGACAACGAGGATGAAGGCCAGAAACCAGAGCAGTATGGGACCGATCGGCGACTGGGAGAAGCTGTGCACCGAGCTGATGATGCCCGAGCGGGTGAGGAAGGTCCCCAGGATGGTCGATGCAAAGGCAAGAATCACCAGCACGAAGTTCCACGCTTGGAGCATGCCTCTCCGTCGCTGCACTATCGAGGAGTGAATGAATGCCGTAGCGATGAGCCATGGGATGAACGATGCATTCTCGACAGGATCCCACGCCCAATAACCACCCCATCCGAGCACCTCGTATGACCACAACCCACCGAGCACGATTCCCAGTGTCAGGAAACCCCAGGCCACGAGAGTCCACGAGCGGGATGCTTCGAGCCAGGCTGCCCCGCCCCTGCCTATGAGAAGGGCACTCATGGCGAAGGCGAATGGGACGGTCAGCCCAACATACCCTGCGTAGAGAAGTGGCGGATGGAGGGCCATCAGGAAGTGGTTCTGGAGCAAGGGGTTGGGGCCAAGACCCTCCATGGCGGCTTGTGCCGGCGTCCAGACCGCCCATGTTGCTTCTAGGCACCCAACCGTGGCTGGTGTCAGGCACACCTGGAAGGGATTGGAGACGGTCAACATCAGCCCGAAGAAGAAGAGGCCGACGATCCCCATGATTCCGAGCGCCGCTGCCCAAAGTTGATCGTTCTTGGATCGCGCAGCGATACGGCGCCACACCGTCCAGATGCACAGCGCAAGAATCAACCCCCACAGCACAATGCTTCCTTCCAGCGCTGCCCAGGCCGAAGCGATCTTGAAGACGAATGGGGTCGTCGATGCCGAATGATCGGCGACGTACGCCACAGAGAAGTCGTCAGTGAGAAGTGCCAGCTGCAACGCCCCCATTGACGCGACAGCTCCCATCAGCACGACGAGAACGGGTACCTGCAGCCGGGATGGTGTAGCCCGCTGCGGACGGACAAGGCTGATGAGCCCGCGGAACGCCAGCGCAAGACATCCGAGGAATGCTGCCAATATCGCGACCGCACCCAGGATTGCAATCATCGGTGCTGCTCAGAGACTGAAACTCTTTGGTCTCGCGATTCCGTCATCTGGTCCTTCACGTGTGTCACGACGCGCATTTCCGGAGCTGCCACGAGAGACGATAACCCCCTGTTGCCCGACAAGGATTTCTCAGCGACGTCTCGAGATCTGCCGTTGATTCTGCGCAGGAATCCTAATTCCTCAGTGATGCAATCAACTTCTCGTGATTCCTGACGAAGTCACTCCGATCACCGTAGCGGGTGCGATCGGCTCCGGGCGAAAGTTTCTGCGGTTCCTTGCTGGTCGGTGATCAGAAGTCGAACGGCACCAGCTGTCCATCCTGCTGGATCAACAGGACAGGCTGGGACTCCCACGTCTCTTGGTCGCCTCCCATCCCGGGCGAATCCAGGGGCATCCCTGGAAGGGCGAGCCCGATGGCACTCGGACGTTCGTCCAGAAGTCGAATGATGGCCCCAGCGGGAACGTGGCCCTCGACGACGTAACCATCAACCAATGCGGTGTGGCAGGATCCGGCGTCCACGGGCACGCCATGCTCGACCTTGAATTCAACCAACCACGGATCCTCAGAGAGATCGATATCAGCTCCTAGTTCCTGCAGGTACCCGACCCACGCTTCGCAGCATCCTCAGCCGGGTGCCTGGTGTACGACGAACTCGACCCCTTCGAGGCCGGTATCCCGTGCCTCAGAAGCAGTGGTTGCAACGGAGCCACCGGAACACGCTGATACACCAAACAGCAGCAGCGGAAGGGCGAACCAGACATTCCTCTTCACAGCCGTCGACCTCCCCAGCGAGCACACTCGGTACCACACGTGGCCAAGTCTTGGACGATATCGTCAATCCTCGACTACATAACTCAGCAACAGTGCCCGGGTTCCTTGTGCGAACACGGAGATGAATCGTTGGCCCGGGCTCTTGGTTGAGTATGGACAGGTCATCTGCAAGCAATACAATCTGCCGGGTGTCTGGAACCACGAAGATCGCCGACCTGGAAGATGTCTCCGTTCGTGCCGGTGCTGTCCGCATCCTTCAAGATGTGTCACTCACCGTCGAGCCCGGAGACGCCATCGGCGTATTCGGGTCGAACGGCGCTGGGAAGACAACACTGCTACGGCTGATTGCAACATTGCAGCCCCCAGCGAACGGGAAGTGTTCCGTTCTCGGAGCAGATCTCGCATCGCCAGCGAAATATGACGTGAGACACCGTATCGGATACGTCGGACATGCCCCCGGCCTGTACCCCGAACTCACGCTCAGAGAGAACCTTGATTTTGTTGCAGACGCCAGAGGTCTTGAAAGATCTGACGCACTCACGTCCCTTGAGCTGGTTGGACTCGGGGGTGCGGCAGACCGGCGTGCCGATCACTGCAGCCACGGGATGCAACGCAGAGCAGAGTTCGCCAGGGTGCTCATGACCGAGCCTGACTTGCTCCTTCTTGATGAGCCACATTCGGCTCTGGATGAGGACGCGATCGATCTCGTCGATGGGCTTGTACGTCGGACCCTTGAGCGGGGTGGAGCCGCGGTTCTGGTCTCCCATGACAGGGAGCGCGTGAACAGCCTTGCGACGAGAACACACGAGATCAAGGACGGGACACTGCTGTGATCCGCCCGACGGCAACTCCGGGGTTCGCCCATCAGATGATGACCATCGCCCGTCGTGACCTTCTGCGTGAACGTCGATCAGGCGAGGTGCTCTGGGTAACGCTGCCGTTTGGTGCGATCGCTCTTCTTCTCATACCACTCGCGATCGGGACGGACGCACCGACGCTTCGGAGGATCGGACCGGGGATGTTCTGGGTGATCGTCATGCTGTTCGGAGTGTTGATCGCCATCAGGCAGACCAATGCCGAGACGACATCTCAACGTGACCTCGTCGCGTTGACGGGTCTCGACCCTGCCGCGATCTTCGCAGGTAAGGGGCTGGCGAGCTTTCTCCTGCTGCTCGTATTCGAGTTGGTTCTCGGTGTCGTAGCCATCGTCCTTTATGACGTTCCCCCCGAAGGGTGGGTGGTCCTCCCTCTGGTGCTTGTACTCGCAGCGGCGGGTCTCTCGCTTCTGGGTACGCTCGCTGCCGGCATCGTTGCAACAGGTCAGTCGGCAACAGCTCTGGTCCCACTGCTTGTCGCTCCATTGTCCGTGCCGCTCCTCCTCGGAGCCACACAGGCTCTTGAGGCGTTGCGGCTTGACCGCAGTAGTCTCTCGTGGGTGTTGATGATGACGATCGTCGTTCTGCTGCTGGCAGTGACCGGAGTCCTCTCGGCCAGACCCCTCCAGGAGACTGCATGACGACGTCTGAACATCGCACGACAGTTTGGCCATGGATCATCATGGCCCTTGCCGGTCTCCTCACGTTCGTCGCATCGATGACCGTGTCTCCCGACGCTGTCCAGGGTCAGCTGTCACGCATCATGTACGTGCACGTGCCTTCGGCATGGCTTGCCTATCTCGCCTTCGGAGTCACGATGCTCGCCTCGGCGATGTACCTGTGGAAGAAGGACCTCAAGTGGGATCGCAGGGCCCTTGCATCGGCTGAGATCGGTGTCGTCTTCACAGGGCTGGCCATTGCACTCGGCATGATCTGGGCGAAGCCGACCTGGGGTGTGTGGTGGACCTGGGATTCCCGCTTGACCCTCACAGCGATCATGTTCTTCGTATACCTCGGATACTTGGCACTTCGGCGCACGACGGACGCACTGGACGTGCGAGCCAACAGAGCGGCCATCCTTGGCGTGGTTGCTGCAGTTCAGATACCCCTCGTCCACTTCTCGGTCGTTTGGTGGCGTGGTCTGCATCAGGCGCCATCAGTCATCAGGCCT
>QMQC01000022.1 GCA_003648875.1 Actinomycetota bacterium | reverse complement strand
GGATTCGATCGGAAAGATCAGTCGCGACGATGGGTTTGTCACGATCGTGCACGCGGCGGTGGGGGGTATCACGACCAATGATGTCACTCTTGCGGAAGCATCTGGCGCCATCATTTACGGCTTCAATTCGCGTCCGGATGCACCTGCGAGGGCAGAGGCCAAGAAGACCGCAATCGATATCAGGACGTTCTCGATCATCTACGAGCTTCTCGGCGACGTTGAGTCTCTCCTCGTTGGCGAGCTCACACCTGAAGAGATCGAGCGATTCCTCGGCGTTGCCGAAGTTCGCGAGGTCTTCCGGGCACCAAGACTGGGTCAGGTTGCCGGATCGTATGTAACAGAGGGATCGATCAGCAGGAACGCCAAAGCAAGGCTTGTGCGCGACGGCGTCGTCGTATACGACGGATCGATCGTCTCGTTGCGCCGGTTCAAAGATGACGTTCAGACCGTTGCGACAGGGTTCGAATGTGGAATCGGTCTTGCCAGGTTCAAGGACATCAAGGTTGGAGACACGATCGAGTCGTACGAGGTTCGCGAGATCGCTCGCACGTAGAACGCAGGCGGAGCCGGCAACATCTAGGCTCGTTCCGAGTCTTCAGAAGGCACAATGGCACGACAGAAGAGTCCAAGGATGCGCAAAGTGAACGAACTCGTACGCGAGGTCGTTGCAGACGCCGTGCGGGATCTGAAGGATCCGCGCATCGGATTCCTCACGATCACAGGCGCGGAGACAAGCCCGGACCTACGCCATGCTGTCGTGTACTACTCCGTGCTGGGCACTGACGAGGAGAAGAAGGGCACGGCTGTCGCACTCAGGAGCGCAAAATCTCGCATCCAGAGCACGCTCGGGAGCGAAACCAGGCTGCGCTACACGCCGGTTCTCGACTTCAAGGTGGATCCATCGATCGATGAAGGCATCCGGATCACTCAGATCCTTGCCGATCTCGAAGATCTTGATGGCGGCGATGGCGGCTCCTGACACAGCCGGTGCGTGGGCCGATCTCGTCGACGCTCTTGCTTCCGCCGAATCGATTGGCGTTGTTGGCCATGTCGGACCTGATGGCGACGCTCTCGGATCGATGATCGGGCTCGCGCGCGCAGCCAGGCTTGCGGGGAAACATGCTGTTGCTTCTTTCGATGTGCCATTCATCGTGCCAGAAGAGATGTCCTTTCTCGACGCATCCGTGCTTGTTCACCCAAGCGAGTTTCCCCGAGATCTCGATGTCGCAGTCGCTGTCGACACTTCGGTGCGATCCAGGGTGGGAGCGTTGGCCGGCGCGATGGAGACGGCGAAACAGCTCGTAGTCATTGATCACCATATTTCGGATGGTTCGTGGGGCGATGTCGTTGTTGTCGACCCGACTGCTGGTGCGACGACCGAACTCGTGCACGGCGTATTACTGCATCTTGGATGGCCGATCGATGAGGCGGTCGCAACGGCGCTTTATACCGGTCTTGTCACAGACACAGGGCGATTCCAGTATTCGTCGACGTCGTCGCGCACGCATGACATTGCTTCAGACCTGCTCGCTCGAGGTGTCAAGACGGACGTGATTGGCCAGCGGTTGTTCGAGGAATCCCCGTTCGGCTACTACGAGGTCGTGTCTCGGGTTCTTGGAAGAGCTGTCTTCGACAAGGATCATGCGTTCGTGTGGTCGATCATGGCAAGTGATGACCTGTCCGCAGCCGGACTCGAGTATCACGAGGTTGACGGGCTGATCGATCTCGTGCGCATGGCTCGAGGAACCGATGTTGCATGTCTCCTCAAGGAGAAGGGGACCGGTGTGATCAAAGGGAGTCTGAGGTCGAGGGGCCGCATCGACGTCGCCGCGATCGCTGCTTCGTTCGGCGGTGGCGGTCATCACAACGCGGCAGGCTTCACATCGTCCCAAGATCCTTCCGAGATCATCGAGCAGATCGTCGCCCACCTGTCGTGACGACGGGATTCATGCTCATCGACAAGCCGAAAGGCTGGACATCGCACGATGTCGTGGCGAAGGTCAGGAGTAGCGTCGGGGCCAAGGTCGGTCACGCTGGGACTCTTGACCCGATGGCGACGGGACTACTGGTGCTTGGCATCGGTGGCGCGACACGGCTGCTCCGGTTCGTCCAGGCTGCGGACAAGGAGTATCTGGCGACTGCATTGTTCGGTGTCGCCACCGATTCCCTCGACGCTGATGGCGCCATCCTGTCAAGGGAGCCTCTGCCGGTCACGGCTGAAGAGGTCGACATCGCGATGGAGCGTTTTCGCAGCGAGATCATGCAGGTGCCACCCATGGTGTCCGCGAGGAGGGTGGAGGGACGACGGCTGTACGAACTCGCGAGGGAGGGCAAAGTCGTCGAACGGGAAGCACGGCCAGTGATGATCCATCGATTCGAACTCGTGGATCTGGCTCCTTCCGACTATCCGGAAGTCACGTTCCGCACTGTCTGCTCGACAGGCACTTACGTGCGGACGCTTGCGGACGACCTTGCTCGAGCACTCGGTGGCCGAGCGCATCTCATAGCCCTGCGTCGTGTGCGAATAGGGGGCCTGGACGTTTCCGATGCCGTGTCGATCGATGATGCAGTCGATGCTGCAGAAGCGAACGCCATCGAGCGTGTCCTCCTCACTCCAACAGTTGCTCTTGGTGATCTCCCGGAGATCCGCGTCGACGACGCGATGGTTGCTGCGGTGAGGAATGGGAGGGAGCTGCCGGGGATCTTGATGCCCGATGGCATCGACCCGGATTCCTGTATCCGCATCGGGGACCGGCACGGAGACCTCGTCGCCGTGTACCGTCGTGGTCACGCGGCGTTGAAACCCGAGGTTGTGCTCTCGTGAAGCTGTACCGGAACGACCCATCGAGTTGGGACACAGACAGTCAGCGGACGGCGCTGGCCATAGGTGTATTCGACGGCGTCCACAGAGGTCATGCCGCCGTCCTTTCCAGTTTGATGGAGCGATCAGGGGAGATGTCGGTAGTGGCCATGACCTTCGCGACGCATCCCGATGAAGTCGTCACCGGTATGCCAGCACCCCCAGCGTTGGCTCCCTTGGATCGGCGAATTGAGCTGCTCGGTGATCTGGGTCTCGATGGTGTTGCGGTGATCGAGTTCGACGAGGAGGTGCGACAGCTGTCTCCCGAGTCGTTCATCAAGGCCTACATCGTTGACGGCCTCAACACAGCACTTGTATCCGTGGGTGAGGACTTTCGTTTCGGATATCTGGCAGGGGGGAGCGTCGATACCCTGCGGATCTGCGGTGCCAGGTTCAACTTCGATGTCCTTTCGACTCCAATTGTCGATCTGCACGGCACCGAGGTGCGATCCAGCTCGATCAGAGCCGCCGTCGCATCTGGGAGCGTTGCGCTTGCAGCCCGGATGCTTGGTCGCCCTTTTGAGATCGATGGTGTGGTCGTTCCCGGCGACGCCAGAGGGCGAACGATCGGATTTCCGACGGCGAACATCACGATGCCTGATCGTCTCGTCCGTCCTGCAACTGGTGTGTATGCGGTGCAATGCGAGATCGACGGTGTCCGCTACGACGGTGTGAGCAACGTGGGAACAAGGCCTACGTTCGGAGGCGGAGACGAGACCATCGAAGTTCATCTTCTCGATGTCGACGAGGATCTGTACGGCAAGAGTGTGCGTGTGCAGTTCATCGACAGGCTCCGCAATGAGCAACGCTTCACGTCTGCTGAGACTCTGGTCTTCCAGATCAAGACTGACATCGAGCAGGCTCGTTCCGTCCTCGCGCCGTAGCGCTCGCTGCGCTCGCTTCCGACGACGGGTCGGTCGCTTCGCTCCCTGTCCGCGGTCCGCTCGCTCGCTGCGCTCGCTTTCCGAAAGCGGATAGCGGATAGCGGATATCGGATATCGGATAGCGTCCTTCGCGATCAACCTTCTTGACTCAAGGTCCCGTGTGACAGATGCTGATCACGTTCCGCGCTCCCCGTTAGGGAGTGCCGATGTTGTCTCTTCTTGTTGCAGGGTTGTTCCTCCTGGCGCCAGCCGATGCGCCGGCCGATCCGGTCGCCCCGGGAGATGGGCTCGTCCTCTCGCCGACTCCGATCATGCGTTCCCCTGTGCGTCTGCCTGGTTCGGGCACTTCGGCTCCGCCGATCGGGCTTGGTGGGGTTGTAGGTGTTACAGCCGTGGCTGGTGGGGCTGTGATTGCAAGAGCTCGCCGAAAACGGGATGACGAACCCTTCTTTGTGGTGGTTCACGGCAACGGTGGGTCAAGTGACGACTTCGACATGCTGCTCGAGAATCTGGGTGCGTCACGGGATCGAGTGACTGCCTTTGATTACTCGGTTGTTGGTTCGGGCTCCACGTCGACTGAGGCGAGTCGCACCGCCTCGACTGAACGCGCAGCAGAGGCCCTGGACAGGCTCATTCGTGAACTCTCTGCTGACCACAGCAACATCTACTCGTTGCACCACTCGCGAGGGGGAGCAGTCGGTGTATCGATGATCGGCTCCCTCGACGATGGATCAAGGCCACCGATCGATGGCTATCAGGGTGCTGCGTTGCTCGATCCCGCAATCGGTGGAGGGTGGCTCGGTGGTCTTCAACGTATTGGAGGCATGAGCGCATGGTTGCCTGACAACGGTGGCTTCGAGGTGGAGAGGTGCACCGATGGTTCGTGCAGGGATGTTCGAGAGAATCTGGGCAACGCCTCTGGTGTCGAGGTGATCGCGATCAGAAATCCGGATGCAGAGATCACGAACTTCCGTGACAACCCTGCGGGTATGCGCGTGTACGACCTCATTCACGACGGGGGAGTGCCGGCCAGCTTCCTACTTCCGCTGAGTCCGTTGCTGTCAGCGTTCCGTGTGTGGCAGGCCCACGGGTCCGTGCTGGAGAGCGAGGCTGTTGCGGACTGCATCGCGGCTGAAGTCGCAGAGGCTGGCTCGTGCGTCTGGAACGACGGCAAGCGCGATCGCCCCGCCTGGCGGCCCAGTCGTGGCGGAAGTGGCGGACTCACGATGGTGAAGTAGCTGTCAGTCTTCAGCTCTCGGTCTTCAGCTCTCGGCACGGGGAGTGGTTACAGTTTCTGCATGCCGCGAAGACATCACCACGGAGTCTCTCCCTATGAGGGGGCATACGGGTTTTCACGAGCCGTGCGGGTCGGGGACTTGATCCATGTGGCCGGAACTGCTCCGGTTCCAGAACCTGGCGGCGAGCTTGTCGACGGTGCCTATCTCCAGATGCTCCGCTGCGGGGAGATCGCCAGCCAGGCCATCAGGGCACTTGGCGGTTCGATGCCCGATGTTGTGAGAACCCGCATGTTCATCACAGACCCGAACGACGCAGACGAGGTTGGTCGAGCGCACAAGGAGATCTTCGGTGAATCCCTGCCAGCAGCGACGATGGTTGTCGTTGCGGCGCTCCTGGATCCTGGATGGGTGGTCGAGATCGAGGTGGAAGCAGTCGTCCGCTGACGCGGGGTCGCTTCGCTTTCCGGGCGCTTCGCTTTCGGGTCGCTTCGCTTTTGGGTCGCTTCGCCTGCGGCTCCGCTTACCGGTCGGTCGCTGCGCTCCCTGTCCGAAGTCCGCAGTGCGGATGGCGGTCTTCGTCCGTGGTCGGAATCGATTCATCGATACAGCGCGAGCTTGCTATCATCCCCCTTGGGCATTCGCCCGACCGCTTACTCGCGTAAGAAAGTACCTCGTGAACGACACGCAAACTGTTGTAGATGAGTTTGGCACGCACGCCACGGATACAGGCTCGCCTGAGGTCCAGGTTGCATTGCTGACTGAGCGTATCGATCACCTCACCGAGCATCTGAAGATCCACAAGACGGATCATCACAGCCGGAGAGGTCTGCTCATGATGGTCGGAAAACGTCGGCGATTGCTTCGGTACCTCCAGGAACAAGATGTGGAGCGCTACCGGTCCCTGATTGCAAAACTGGGATTGCGTCGCTAGCACTGACCTGAGGGCGGCTACGGCCGCCTTCTGTCATGTCTGGATCGACGAAACGACGGAGGAAGTGATCCAGTTGTCAGTGGTCGCTGTTCGAAGCAACCTCTCGAATGTCGACCACTGCCAATTGGACCTCCTCCCATACAGAAGGAGAAACGAGTGGCAGAAACCACCGTACGCGGGCGCGTAGGTGAGGTAGAGATCTCACTGAGCGCTGGAAAGCTCGCACAACTCTCCGATGGGGCAGTCGTTGCTCGCATTGGAGACACAGAGGTCCTCGTGACCGCAACCGCAAAGCGAAGCCTCAGGGAGGGCGTGGACTTCTTCCCGCTCACCATCGACGTTGAGGAGCGCACCTACGCCGTTGGCCGCATCCCGGGGTCGTTCTTCCGCCGTGAAGGACGTGCTTCTGAGAAGGCGATCCTTGCCGATCGTCTCATCGATCGTCCGCTGCGTCCGAACTTTTCGAAAGGATATCGCCACGACACACACGTTGTAGGGACCGTCCTCGCTGCAGACCTCGAGAATCCGCATGACATCGTGACACTCAACGGTGCATCGGCTGCCCTTACGATCAGCCCGATTCCGTTCGAAGGTCCGATCGGTGCGATCAGGCTTGCGCTCACCGATGGTGAATGGATCCCATTCCCGACGTATGAGCAGGGCGAAGAGGCTGTGTTCGAGATCGTTGTCGCCGGCAAACGCAACGCCGAAGGCAACATCGACATCGCAATGGTCGAGGCCGGTGCTTCCGAGAACGGATACCGCATGGTGCAAGAGGGCCAGCAGGCCTCCGACGAGGCGACTGTTGCGGCGGGTCTCGAGCTTGCGAAGGAGTACATAGCGACGCTCGTTGATCTCCAGCTCGAGCTGCTTGAGAAGCATGGAGAGCCTGAGCCCGTCGAGTGGATCTATTTCGAGGAATATTCGGACGAGATCTACGAGAAGGTCGAGTCGTTCGCAAAGCCGAAGCTCGAGGCTCTTGGCACCATCGTCAAGAAGCACGAGCGTCAGAGCGCTGAGTCAAGTATCAAGGAAGACACGATCGCGTCTCTTGGTCTCGACGAGGATGACGCGGGCGGTCTCAAGCAGGCAAAGGCAGCATTCTCGAAGGTCCAGAGCAACGTCATGCGTTCCAGGGTCGTTGCAGAAGGCGTCCGTATCGACGGTCGCAGCCTCACTGAGATCCGTCCGTTGACGATCGAAGTTGGGTTGGTTCCCGGCGTCCACGGTTCTGGCATGTTCCAGCGCGGCGAGACCCAGGTGCTCAACATCACGACTCTCGGGATGTTGAAGATGGAGCAGATGCTCGACACGATCTCTCCTGAGGACTCGAAGCGATTCATGCACCACTACAACATGCCGCCATATGCCACAGGCGAAGCCGGCTTCATGCGTGGTCCGAAGCGTCGTGAGATCGGGCACGGTGCCCTCGCGGAGAAGGCGCTGCATCCCGTGATTCCGCCAGCTGAGGATTTCCCTTACGCCTATCGCCTCGTTTCTGAGGTGTTGATGTCGAACGGTTCGTCCTCGATGGCTTCGGTTTGTGGCTCGTCTTTGTCCCTCATGGACGCTGGCGTTCCGGTTGCTGCCGCGGTTGCGGGTATTGCGATGGGCCTCATCTATCAGGATGACAAATTCGTGACTCTCACCGACATCCTCGGAGTCGAGGATCACCTCGGCGACATGGACTTCAAGGTTGCGGGTACTGCTGACATGATCACGGCGCTACAGCTTGACACCAAGATCGAGGGTCTGCCTGCAGACGTTCTCATCGATGCGATGAACCAGGCGCTCGATGCCCGGTTGTTCATCCTCAACGCGATGTCTGAAGTCATTGCAGAACCGCGTAGTGAGCTTGCCGAAAAGGCTCCGAAGATCGAAGCTGTCATGGTCCCGAAGGACAAGATCGGTGAGGTCATCGGCCCGAAGGGCAAGACCATCCGTGAGCTCGAAGAAGAGACAGGGGCTGTGATCGAGATCGATGACGACGGAACGGTGCGCGTTGGCGCCCCTGACACAGTCTCGATGAACCTCGCCAAGGAGCGCATCCTTGCGATCGGCTTCCCGCCAGAGGCAAAGGTCGGCGAGATCTATGACGGTGAGGTTGTGAACATCACCAAGTTTGGTGCTTTCGTCAACATCCTGCCCGGGCGGGACGGTCTGCTGCACATCTCCAAGATCGGCGGCAACAGGCGTATCGACAGGGTCGAAGACGTTCTCAATCTCGGCGATGCCGTCAAGGTCGTCGTTCGCGAGATCGACGATCGTGGCAAGGTGAGCCTCGACATGGCTGACGCACCATCAGGTGGCGACGGTGGGGACTCTGACGCACCTGAGTCGAAGCAGCGCGAAGATCGCGGAGGCCGTAGAGATCGCGACGGACGTGGCGATCACAGAGACGGTGGCCGCAGCCGCGACCAGAGCCGTGACCGTGATCGGAATCGTGGAGACAAGCCTGCTGACAAGCCGGGACGCAAGGTCGTGTCCTTCGAGGATGAGTTCGAGTCCAGCCTCTAGATGAAGTACATCTAGAGGACACACCTTCACGCTTCCGGCTGAGATCACCGCTGATTGCGGAGAAACGCAGCGCAAGAAGCGCCATCAAAGAGGCCCCGGAGCGATCCGGGGCCTCTTTGTGATACTGCTCTGTCAGGTCGTTACTCGAGAACGAACGTCAGCTTCATGTCGACGCGGAAGTGCTTTACGGTTCCGTCATCTGCGAGCTCGACCTTGTGCTCTGAGATCCAGGCTCCCCGAATACCATCAATGCTTTGCTGGGCCTTCGAGATGCCTTTGCGGATGGCGTCCTCGAATGACCCTGGGGAAGTAGACGTGATCTCGATCACCTTCGCTACTGTCACGTGTGATGCTCCTTTGCTAGCGGAGAGCTCCATGAGTCAGGGTACCTGACAGACACCAGATACCAGATACCAGATACGAAATACGGTATCAATCCTTCCTTGCAGTCGAACATACGTTCGACTATCATGACCTTCCAGCGGTGGACGCGCGCTGGTGTGAGGACATGAGAGGACACCAGCGGTGATCGCCACCCTTCAACATTCGGGAGTATCGTCGACTCCTCGTTGGAATGACTTCGGACATGCCAACGAGCTGTTGACGCTTGCTCCTGGCCAGATCGCAGGCTTGTCCGGAATTCCGGGGTCCGGTCTCACCCGTATCGGTTTGTCGCTGCTTGCTCCCTACGCACTCAGAGGTCCACTCGTGTATATCGATGTGCGTGGGTGGGCGAGCCCGATGGCTGCGTGGGAGATGGGAATCGAACCGGAGCGGTTCGTAGTCGTTCGTAGCAACGACATCGTGTCATGGGGGAGGATCGTTGCGACACTGCTTGACGGTGTTCGTGGTGTATACGCCGAGGTGCCAACGGGACTCAGGGATCAGGTGCTGTACAGGCTTGCGGCTCTGGCACGGACCAAACGAACTCCCCTTGTGCTCCGACCGGTCTCGGGGAAGCTCCCCAGTGGTGTGGCGTATCTGAACCTCGAAGCGCGCGAAGTGCTGTGGGAAGGCACAGAGGCCGGTCACGGAAGCCTGACAAACCGTCGCACCTGTCTTGTTGCATCAGGGAGGGCAACCAGGGGCATGGTTCGAACAATCGAAGTAGAGGACGATGGAACGAACGATCTGCGTGTGGTACCCCACCTGGGCGCTCGGACAACCGGGCCTGATATGGGACGAATCCGGGCAGGATGAACCAATCCAAGCGGTAGGACAGGAAGGCCGCGTCGTCGCGTGCAACGAGGCTGCGGTTGGTCGAGGCGTGTCCGTTGGCATGTTGTCAAGATCGGCAGAGGCAGTTTGTCCGACGATCACCACCATCACACAGGACCTGGCAGCTGAGATGGTGAGGTTCGAGCCGGTCGTACGGACGATCGAGACCCTCATCCCGCGTGTCGAGGTCCAAGAGCCTGGCACGGTGTACATCCCCATCTCTGGCGCGGTCGAGTACTACGGGGGGGAAGAAGTGCTCTGCGAGCGCATTGTCAAAGAGCTTGATCCCTTCGGCGGGGATCGCCGCATCGGTCTCGCTGCAGGCCCATTTGCTGCCTACCAGGCTGTCAGACAGACAACCCGCTTTCAACCGTTGCACATCGTCGCGGACGATGCGGCGTTCATCGCAGACCTCGACGTGGCAAGCTTGGGGAGTGACGATCTTGCTGAGGCGTTCCGCTGGCTCGGAATCACCACGCTTGGTGCCGTAGCCGAGTTGCCGCGCGATGCTGTCATATCAAGATTCGGTCGTGCCGGTCTGGAAGCACATCGCAGAGCAAGAGGTATCGATCGTGTCACCACTCCGAGGGAGATCCCGGGAGATTTGGCGATTGCGTCACACTTCGATCCACCAATCGAGGATTTCGAACAAGCAGCGTTCGTTGCTCGAAACCTCGCTCAACGTCTTGTGGGAAATCTCACATCGTATGGGGTTGCCCCCCACAGGGTGATCATCACAGCTACGGCAGCTGACGGCACCGAACAGTCGAGAACATGGCGTAGCGCTGATCCCTTCTCTGAACACACCCTTGCTGAGCGAGTGAGATGGCAGTTGCGGTCGTGGATCGATGGAGTATCAGCCGGGATAAGGGGCGGGCTCGAGACGTTGCGGCTGGAACCTGTAGACCTCTCCGGGTCTGGCCGTCAGATGGCACTCGAGGAGGACGCCAAAGGGTTTGAGGAGACCCAGCGGGTGTTCATGGAGGTGCAGGCCATTGCGGGACAGGACAACCTGCTTGTGGCAAACCCTCAGGGAGGGCGCGATCCGAAAGAGCGGATGTCGTGGACTCGGTGGGGGGAGGAAGAGCGATCGCCTGAGCGTGACACCCACGCACCGTGGCCGGGGCAGATCCCGAGTCCTGCGCCCGCGCTCGTGCCTCCTGAGCTTGTGCCGTTCGAGATCACATGGGTGGGTGGGATACCCGAGCAGGTGCGGCTTCGGAGCCGGTGGGTTCCTGTGCTGTCGTGGGCAGGTCCATGGCGACGAGTGGGACGCTGGTGGGATGGGGAGGGCGTATCGGACCGTTATCAGATAGTGACATCAGCCGGCGCCTACCTGTGCGAAGTGAGAGAGGGGAGGACGTACTTGATGGGGGTCTATGACTAGCTCACCAACAGATGCGATGTCAGATACCGGACATCCGGGGTCAGACCAAGCGCAGAGGTCAGCCGTCGGTCGTCTGTCTCATCGCGTTGAACACCTCGTTCATCTCAGCCTCCACCCGTGTGATCAGGGGGACGAGATCCTCCTTGTTGGTCATGCCTGTGGTCTCGATCGGGTCGAGAATCCGCATGGATGCATACCCGGGGTAGAAGATCTTCGATCCGGGTTTGGAGACTCGCTCCGTTCCTTCGATGACCACAGGGAGAATCGGGAGGTTTGTATCGATGGCGATGCGAAATGCGCCCTTGTGGAACGGAAGAAGCTCACCCTCGGTGCTGCGAGTGCCTTCTGGATACACGAGCAACGAGTGACCGCGCTCCGCCGCAACGCGCACGCCTTCATTGATGGCCTGGCGGGAAGACCCGCCCTTCTGACGATTGACTTCGATGATCCCAACCGTGCGCATCGCCTGGGCGACGAGAGGAATCTTGAAGACCTCCTTCTTGGCGAGGTACCGACCGTGGAGCGGGAGCTCGTGGAGCAGAAGCGGGATGTCATACATCGAAAGATGGTTCGACACAACGACGTACCTCCGTGTTGGATCGGTCTTCTCGATACCCGAGACCTCGACGCGCACCGGAGGGATCTTGAGGAACAGTCCGGACCAGACCTTGAGAATCTTGTCGTGGATCGAAGCGCCAGGACGGAAGGCCCCAACGATGACGATGACAGCGGCAAACACCAACGTAAGCAGGAAGAACAGCGGGACAAGCACAAGGGTTCTGATCCCAGCGAGCAGAGTGTGGAGCATGGCCGGTAGCGTAGACCGAATGGTGAAGGTGAGCCGATGAGAACGATCCCGATCGATGCAGCGCGCCGTATAACGCTCGGAGCGCAGGGATTCAGTGCCGGTCGACCGACTGGACGCCTGGACGTTCGGCATTTCAGGCGCGTCATGGACACGATCGGGCTTGTTCAGCTTGACTCGGTGAACGTCTGTGTGAGGACGCATTACATGCCGTTCTACTCGCGCCTTGGCCCATA
Source organism: Actinomycetota bacterium (assembly GCA_003648875.1). Taxonomy (GTDB): domain Bacteria; phylum Actinomycetota; class Acidimicrobiia; order Spongiisociales; family UBA5794; genus B3-G11. The sequence goes on along the minus strand of QMQC01000022.1, from coordinate 367 downwards.
CGACCGATCAGCGCTCGACGATTGGCTCAACGAGAGCGGTGAGAACTTCGAGTATTGGGCTCACGCGGCCGCCGTCCTCCCCATTGACCGGTATCCGCTGTGGCGTTGGAAGATGCGCGAGATGACCGTGTGGCGCCGAGCGGAGGCACTTCTGGATGCACATCCGGAACTGCTTGTGGATGTGCGTCGACAGGTCCACGAAGACGGGCCGCTGACTGTGAGAGACCTCGATGCGCCGAATCACAAGAACGACTCATGGTGGGGATACGGACCGGGCAAGATCGCATTGGAGGTTCTATTCGCCAACGGGGAGATCTCTGCGCTGCGTACGGAGAACTTCACCAGACTCTACGACGCCCCGAAACGC
>QMQC01000021.1 GCA_003648875.1 Actinomycetota bacterium | reverse complement strand
TCACCCGCGAGCCAACCGACACGCACCTTGATGCGGGCGTGGAGTTCGATATCTCCGGCCTCATACGCCATGACCGCCTCGTCAACGGACGAGAACGCACGACCTTCGCCTGCGGCCCCATCCTTGATCGCAGACAGGTAGTACATGCCGATGATCATGTCCTGGGACGGGGTCACGACTGGTCGACCGTTTGCGGGTGAGAGCACGTTGTTTGAGGACAACATGAGAACACGTGCCTCGGCCTGTGCTTCTGCCGAAAGCGGCAGGTGGACGGCCATCTGGTCACCATCGAAGTCTGCGTTGAAAGCTTCACAGACGAGGGGATGCAACTGGATCGCCTTGCCTTCAATGAGTACAGGCTCGAACGCCTGGATACCAAGACGGTGAAGTGTCGGAGCACGGTTCAACAGCACGGGGTGCTCCTGGATCACGTCTCCAAGCACGTCCCACACCTGCACACGACGCCGCTCAACCATGCGTTTCGCAGCCTTGATGTTCTGCGCTATGTCAAGATCGACGAGGCGCTTCATGACAAAGGGCTTGAAAAGTTCGAGAGCCATGATCTTTGGTAGACCGCACTGATGCAGCCTGAGATCGGGCCCAACAACGATCACTGAACGACCGGAGTAGTCGACACGCTTTCCGAGAAGGTTCTGACGGAAGCGTCCCTGCTTCCCTTTCAACATGTCCGAGAGTGACTTGAGTGGCCGATTTCCCGGTCCTGTCACCGCACGGCCGCGTCGTCCATTGTCGAACAGCGCGTCAACAGCCTCTTGCAGCATCCGCTTCTCGTTGTTGACGATGATCTCGGGGGCACCGAGGTCGATCAGTCTCTTGAGGCGGTTGTTGCGGTTGATGACCCTGCGATAGAGATCGTTCATGTCCGACGTCGCGAATCGACCGCCATCGAGTTGCACCATGGGACGAAGATCCGGGGGGATCACCGGAACGGCCTCAAGGATCATCCCGGTTGGATCGTTCTTGCCGTCTGCAAACGGTTGGACAACCTTCAGACGCTTCTGGGCCCGCTGTCTGCGCTGCTGGCTCCGTGGGTCAACCAAGTCCACGCGAAGCTTCTCGACTTCGGCCTGGAGATCCATGCGAGTGATGAGATCCTTGACGAACTCGGCTCCCATGCCGCCGGTGTAGTACTCACCGTATCGGTCGACGATCTCACGCCAGAGTTGCTCGGACTCGACAAGCTCACGCGGTTTCATCGCCTTGAACGTGTCGAATGCCTCGTCGAGGAGATCGATCTCGACCTGGGCCCGCTCATCGCGGTCCTTGATCTCGCGTTCGACCTCTTTCTTTCGGGCGTTGATCTCATTCGGCTTTGCGCCGGCGTCCTCCATTTGTGCGAGTTCTGCCTCGAGGCGCTCGTAGCGGGCATCACGCCACTCATCGAGTTCCTCGGCAATGAGCACACGCTCGTGACGGGCTGCCTCCTCGAGATCAGGAAGATCCTTCGTGCGCTTGTCCGCATCAACATCGGTGACGAGATACGCGGCGAAGTAGATGACCTTCTCCAGCTCCTTGGGGGACATGTCGAGGAGATATCCGAGTCGGCTCGGAACACCCTTGAAGAACCAGATGTGAGTCACGGGTGCAGCGAGCTCGATGTGACCCATACGCTCGCGACGCACCTTCGCCCGTGTCACCTCGACGCCGCAACGCTCACAAACGACACCGCGGAACCGCACACGCTTGTACTTCCCGCAGTAGCACTCCCAGTCCCTGGTTGGACCGAAGATACGCTCGTCAAACAGACCGTCCTTCTCAGGCTTCAAGGTCCGGTAGTTGATCGTTTCGGGTTTCTTGACCTCGCCATACGACCAGGATCGGACCTGGTCTGACGAAGCAAGGCTTATCTTCAGTTCATCGAAAAGCTGTGGCACCTATTCGCTCCCGCTCTCAGAATTCTCGGTCGGCTTGGTCAAACGATTACGTCCATGTCGGGGCGCTCGGGACGAGAGATATCGATCCCGAGGCTGGCTGCGGTACGGAACACGTCTTCCTCAATATCCTCGAGTTCGACTTCCTCACCGGCTGACAGCATCTCGACGTTCAGGCCGAGTGACTGCATCTCTTTGATGAGCACCTTGAATGACTCGGGGATGCCCGGTTCAGGGATGTTCTCACCCTTGACGATCGCTTCATACACTTTGACCCGTCCACGGACGTCATCTGACTTGATAGTCAGCAACTCCTGTAGCGCGTAGGCAGCTCCGTAGGCCTCGAGCGCCCACACTTCCATCTCACCGAAACGCTGGCCTCCGAACTGGGCCTTCCCGCCAAGTGGCTGCTGGGTGATCATGGAGTACGGACCGGTCGACCTGGCGTGGATCTTGTGATCAACGAGGTGTACGAGCTTCAGGATGTACATGTACCCGACTGTGATGAGGGAATCGAATGGCTCACCTGAGCGACCGTCATAGAGCCGTGTCTTTCCCTCGCTGTTGATGATCTGGACGCCGTCGCGGTTGACGAGCGATGTGGACAGCACCTTGAGCACCTCATCCTCATGGGCGCCGTCAAAGACCGGGGTCGCCACCCTTGTCCACGGCTCGGCACCACCAGAGGCAGGACTCTCGAGGTCATCGAACGATCCCCAACCTGTTGCAGCTGCCCAGCCGAGGTGTGTTTCGAGCACCTGACCAAGGTTCATTCGTGAGGGCACGCCAAGTGGTGACAGGATTATGTCAACTGGCGTTCCGTCCTCGAGGAACGGCATGTCTTCTTCCGGGAGAATCTTTGCGATGACACCCTTGTTCCCGTGGCGGCCTGCAAGTTTGTCCCCTGCAGATATCTTGCGCTGCTTGGCAACGTAGACACGCACGAGCTCGTTCATTCCGGGCGGAAGGTCGTACCCGTCCTCGCGGCTGAATTCCTTGACAGCGATCGCCTTGCCCGACTCACCGTGTGGGACCTTGAGCGAGACGTCGCGGACCTCTCGCGCCTTCTCGCCGAAGATCGCCCGAAGCAGCCTCTCCTCCGGCGTCAACTCCGTCTCACCCTTCGGTGTGACCTTGCCAACGAGATAGTCACCAGGACCGACCTCTGCACCGATACGGATGATGCCGCCTTCGTCGAGGTTCATCAGAACCTCTTCGGCTACGTTCGGAATATCTCGCGTGATCTCCTCGGCACCGAGCTTTGTGTCGCGTGCCTCGATCTCGTGCTCTTCGATGTGAATCGATGAAAGAATGTCATCCTTGACAAGCCTCTCCGAGATGACGATCGCGTCCTCGAAGTTGTGGCCGTCCCAGGGCATGAACGCAACCATCAGGTTTCGTCCCAGCGCGAGCTCGCCACCATCTGTCGATGCACCGTCAGCGAGAGCATCGCCAACCTTGACCTTGTCGCCCTCGGTTACGATCGGCTTCTGATTGATGCACGTGCCCTGGTTCGAGCGCTCGAACTTGTCGAGGAAGAACGTATGCCTCTTGTTGGCACCAGCCTCCTTGACAACGATCTCCGTGCCTGTCACTTCGACGACTTCACCAGCGACCGTGGAGATGATCACGTCACCTGAGTCCCTTGCGGCACGCTCCTCCATCCCCGTACCGACAAGCGGTGCGTCCGACGTGATGAGCGGTACTGCCTGGCGCTGCATGTTGGAGCCCATCAGCGCTCGGTTCGCATCGTCATGCTCAAGGAAGGGGATCAGCGACGTGGCAATCGAAACAACCTGCTTCGGCGACACGTCCATGTAGTCGACCTGCTCTGCGGGCACCGTGTCGACCTCGCCACCGGTTTTGCGGACGAGCACGCGGTCGTTCGTGAACACGCCGTTTGCTTCGAGGGGTGCGTTGGCCTGTGCAATTACGTGGCCCTCTTCCTCTGAGGCGGTCAGGTAGTCGATCTGCCTCGAAACCTTGCCCTTCTTGACCCTACGGTACGGAGTCTCGATGAAGCCGAAGCGGTTGACGCGGGCATAGGACGCAAGAGAACCGATGAGACCGATATTTGGACCTTCGGGCGTCTCGATCGGACACATCCTGCCGTAGTGGGAGGGGTGCACGTCTCGCACCTCAAAGCCTGCACGCTCACGCGACAGGCCACCGGGGCCAAGCGCCGAGAGGCGGCGGCGGTGGGTGATCGATGCAAGCGGGTTCGGCTGGTCCATGAATTGGCTCAGCTGCGAGGTCCCGAAGAACTCCTTGATCGACGCAACAACGGGGCGAATGTTGATCAGTGTTTGTGGAGTGATGGCCTCAGGATCCTGAGTCGTCATCCGTTCACGGACGACACGCTCGAGACGGGTGAGACCAACCCGGATCTGGTTCTGGATCAGCTCGCCGACCGTGCGGATGCGTCTGTTCTGGAAGTTGTCGATGTCGTCGATTCGGTACCCGTCGATCTCCTCTTTGAGGTTCATCAGGTACTTGATCGTGCTCACCATGTCGTCATCGGTGATGAGGCCCTGCTCGTCTGCCCTGAAGTTGTCCATCAGCTCCATGGAGGCGTCGCCACCGAGCTTCTGGTTCACCTTGTAGCGACCGACGCGGGTGAGGTCATACCGTTTCGGAGTGCGGAACAGCGTCTTGATGAGGCTGCGTGCAGATTCGACGGTTGTGAGTTCACCGGGTCGCAGCTTGCGATACAGATCGAGAAGTGCTTCGTCCTTCGTGGACGTCGGATCCTTCTCAAGTGTGTTGCGCACGAGCTCGGAATCGCCAAGGAGCTCGATGATCGCCTCATCGGTCTCGGCAATGCTGAGAGCGCGGAGGAAGGTGGATACAAACTGACGGCGCTTGCGGTCGACACGAACTCCTATGGTGTCCTTCTTGTCGATGTCGAACTCGAGCCAGGCGCCACGTCCGGGGATGACCTTCGAGGCATACACCGGGCGACCAGACGTCTTGTCGATCGTCTTGTCGAAATAGACACCTGGGCTGCGGACGAGCTGGCTGACGACGACACGTTCGGTGCCGTTGATGATGAAGGTGCCGTTCGGGGTCATCATCGGGAAGTCTCCGAGGAAGACCTGCTGCTCCTTGATCTCGCCAGTCTCCTTGTTCAGAAACCTGGCAGTGACGAAGAGCGGACGCGAGTAGTTGGAATCGCGGTCCTTTGCTTCTTCGATCGTCATCGGTGGTTCCTCAAACCGGTGATCGGTGAGTTCGAGTGCAAGATTGCCGGTGAAGTCTTCGATCGGGCTGACCTCATCGAACATCTGCTTGAGTCCGGAATCGAGAAAGGCTGCGAAAGAGTCCCTCTGAACGTCAAGGAGACCCGGGATCTCCTGTACCTGTGGGATCTTTGCGAAAGACAGCCTCTGGGAACGCGCACGAGCCAACGCGGATCCTCCTCTTATAGACGATGCAACAGCACAGGGCTAGGAGCAGTGAGACGGGTGAACTGATGAGGATAGCACAAAATGGGGATAGCACGCCACTATCCCACCACTATTTCTTAGCGGGTCGAAAAGGTTCTTCAACTGTGCCTGCAACGATACAGGGAAAGGCGCAAAGTTTCAAGCTTGGACCTTCAGTTCACAGTCTTCAGTTTCCAGTTCACAGTCGGAACCCCTCCATCCTGAAGACTGAAGACTGAAGACTTTGAACTGGAAACCGGAACGCGTAAGAGGTGGTCGCAGGCTCGCCCGCGACCACCTCTCGTCAGAATCGAAGTATCAGGTACTTCTTCGCTATTTGAGTTCGACCGAAGCGCCGGCAGCCTCGAGGGCTTCCTTTGCCTTCTCGGCGGTCTCCTTGTCTGCGGCCTCGAGGATCGCTGAAGGCGCATCGTCAACGAGCGCCTTTGCCTCCTTGAGACCAAGGCTCGTGAGACTACGAACTTCCTTGATCACCTGGATCTTCTTCTCGCCTGCGCCGGTGAGCACGACGTCGAATTCGTCCTGCTCTTCCTCGGCGGCTCCAGCGTCTCCACCCGCGGGCGCCACAGCAACCGCGACAGGCGCGGCGGCTGTGACATCGAACTTCTCTTCGAATGCCTTGAGAAACTCGGAAAGCTCGAGGACGGACATCTCTTCGAACGATTCGAGCAACTTCTCGGTTGTCGTCTTGGCCATTGTTACTCCTCCTCGGCGTCTTCTTCAGACGCCTCGTCGGCTTGATCATCGGATTCGTCGCCAGCATCGTCAGATGCTTCATCGGTCGTATCGGTCTCGGCGGTGGCATCGTCAGCCTCATCGGCCTTCGGCGCTCCGCCAACTGCGTCGGTGTCGGCACCTGCGTCGGCTGCTTCCGCGGCCTCTTCGGATGCTTCCTCTTCAGGGGCTGCATCGGCCTCTTCGGTCTCCTCAGCGCCATCGGCCGTCGGCTCTTCGCCATCGTCATCCTCTGCTGAGGGCTGATCGCTGCCGGCTGCTGACTGCCCCTCAGCCGCTTCCTTCTTCTCGAGCAACTGCTGGAGAACGGATGCTGTGTTGCGTGGCAACGCAGCCAGGAGGCCTGCGAGGTTCGCCATTGGTGCCTGCATGACACCGGCGAGCTTGGCGAGGAGCACGTCACGCGGCTCGAGTTCGGCGAGTTCGGCAATTTTCTCCGGTGGGAGGAATTCAAGACCAAGAAGACCACCCTTGACCGCGAACGTGTCGTGGCTCCTGGCGAAATCCTTGAGTACCTTTGCTGCGCCTGCAGGGTCACCGTCGGCGAATGCAAGACCGGTTGGGCCGAGCAACAGTTCGTCGAGTGTGTCGATATCGAGTTCTGCAGCAGCGAGACGAGCCATGCTCATCTTCACGACCTTGAACTCCGCCCCGTTCTCACGGAGGCTTCGACGCAGTGCCTGTTGATCCTTGACCGAAAGACCGGCGTATTCCGCGAGGAACACAGCTTGTGCTCCTTCGATACGTTCTTTGATGTCGGCGACAGCCTGGACCTTTTCTGGTCTTGGCATGTGCGTCTCCTCAAATCGGACTTTCACTTACCAACCCTGTGAGCCCTGAAACGATCAAAGCCCCCGAACCGAGATGTCAGGAGCTTCCAAGTGGAATCGGCCTGCGCCGGCGTCTTGCGACTTATGCCTGGTGGCACCAACGGTCTCGGGTCGGTTTGAGGTTGTGACGGGACTGTAGCGCGTGTGAATCGGTATCGACCGGGAGGTCTGAATTCTGGCTTCTGACGAGAAAGCAAGGAGTGTCGGAGGAGGGGGTGGTCTCTTTCAAAGTCAGGTAGACAGCGGGCCAGGATGCTATCTACCCGTGTGTCACTCCGGAGGGCCGGGGTAGGGCCGGCCTGCGTGGCCCGAAGTGCCGGAACCAACCATAAGGCGGTGGTGGATCGCCCGTATTTATCCTTCCTCCAACATTCCCCTTGCTATGGCCACATGGTCGTCGCGGCCCCTGACGATGTCAACACAATTCTGGGGAATCAAACGAAACCCGTCCAGCATGGGAGTATCCGGCGTCGGAACGCGAAAAAAATGGCCTACGGATGTCGGCGCAGACCATTTCTCCTGGAAATTCTCTCCTACAGGCGTTCCTTGAGAGCGTCCTCGACGGAGGACATGTCGATCTTGACACCAGGTCCCATCGTGGATGAGATCGACACCTTTCGGACGAACCTGCCCTTTGCTGACGCTGGTCTCGCTCGGATGATCGCATCTGAGATCGAAAGCACGTTCTCAAGGAGATTGCCCGACTCAAACGACACACGACCGATCGGGATGTGAACGTTTCCGTACCGATCATTGCGATACTCGACGCGACCGGCCTTGAAGGCTTCGACCGTCTTGCCGACATCCCTGGTAACCGTTCCCGTCTTCGGGTTCGGCATGAGACCGCGGGGCCCGAGGATCTGACCAAGTTTTCCAACAACCGGCATCATGTCGGGTGTTGCGATAGTGATGTCCCAGTCGAGCGGCATGTCGCCGCTCGAGATCCTATCTGCGAGATCCTTCCCGCCGACAACATCGGCACCAGCATCCTCGGCCTCCTGTGCCTGGTCGTTTGCGAACACAACGACCTTGATGTCCTTGCCCGTGCCGTGTGGCAGTGAAACGGTGCCGCGCACGATCTGGTCTGCCTGACGAGCGTCGATACTGAGCTGATAGACAATGTCGATCGATTCGTCGAAGTTGGCCGCCGAGAGGGTCTTGACAAGATCTACAGCATCCGAGACCGGATACGCCGTTTCGGCGTCGTACCTGCGCTCCTGATCTGTGCGCTTCTTTGAGATACCCATTGGGTGATTCCTTTCGTGGTGTAGCGGGCTCGCGCCCTTCCACAGCGTGTGTAGTACGTCGTATGTACTACGTATTACGTACTACATCGAGGCTATGCGTCGACGACTTCAAGACCCATCGATCGGGCCGTGCCTTCGACGATCAACATGGCATTGTCGATGTCGTTTGCATTGAGATCGGGCATCTTCGTCTTGGCGATGTCGCGGACCTGAGCCTTCGTAACGGTTCCGACCTTCTCCTTGTTGGGCACGGCGGAACCCTTTTCGATCTTGGCGGCCTGGCGCAGCAGCACGGCTGCTGGCGGCGTCTTGGTTATGAAGGTGAACGAGCGATCCTCGAAGATCGAGACCTCGACAGGGATGATGGTCCCAGCCTGCGCCTGTGTTGCGGCGTTGTAGGCCTGGACGAATTCCATGATGTTCACGCCGTGCTGACCGAGTGCAGGACCAACCGGCGGAGCAGGGCTTGCCTGTCCCGCTGGGATCTGCAGCTTGAGCACGGTCATCAGTTTCTTGCGACCCATGATTCAGATTCCTCGCTTATCAGTACTTGATGATCTGGTCGAAGTTGAGCTCCACCGGAGTCTCACGACCGAAGATGTCCACGAGAACACGGACCTTGGACTGATCCACGTTGATGTCCTCGATGAGACCGTTGAAGTCTGCGAACGGACCCTCCACGACACGGACGGTTTCGCCAACCTCCCATGCCGGCTTGAAGGTCGGCTTCTCCTTCTTTGCGCCTTCCTCTTTCTCGACGCCAAGGATCCTTTCGACTTCTCGTCTGGATAGCGGACTCGGCTTTGTCCCCGATCCGACGAATCCAGTCACGTTCGGAGTGTTGCGAACGGCGTACCAGGAGTCATCGTCCATGTACATCCTGACAAGCACGTATCCAGGGAACTTCTTCCGAGCAACAGTGACCTTCTTGCCGTTCTTGTACTCGACGACATCCTCCATCGGGATGACGACCTCGAAGATCTTGTCCTCGAGGTGCATCGACTTGACCCGGTTCTCGAGGTTCGCCTGCACCTTCTTCTCGTATCCCGAGTAGGAGTGAACGACGTACCAGCCGCCGGGCAGATCGTAAGGGCTGGCGGGCCGGTCGTCGACGGCGTCGATGACTTCGTCGGCGTCGACTTCATCCACCGGCTCCACCGCTTCCGCCGCTTCCACCGCTTTCACCGCTTTCGGCATCAGGTGATCGCATTCAATACGTTGACGACGAGCTTGTTGAATGCCCAGTCCAGGCCGAAAACAACCAACGTGAGGATCGTCGTCATGCCAAACACGACAACGCTGTAGGTGATGAGCTCTTCACGGGACGGCCACGCGACCTTCTTGAGTTCCTGGCGAACCTCACGGAAGTACTTCACGGTCCTCTGGAAGAAACTGAGGTCCTGGGTCTTCTTCGACTTCTTCTGTGGGCGCGAGGTATCAGCGCGTTTCTTCTTCGCGCGTTCCTCTTCCTTCGCCTGGAGGCGTCGCATCTCACGGTTCAACTACGTACTCCTCAGTAATTCGCATCGATAGCTCGCAGGGGTGGCGGGACTCGAACCCACAACATCCGGTTTTGGAGACCGGCGCTCTGCCAATTGGAGCTACACCCCTTCGGCCCGGTTCACGTCCCGGCCGGGGAGTATATGTATCCCTCATGTGAAGTGTAAACCAGCGCCAGCTATTCGGAGAGAGGTTATGCCGCTCGTTCGCGATACAGCCTCAGGAGCACGACAGTTCCCGCGGCTGCGGTAGCCACGACGGCTGCGGCGGCAACGGGGATCCGGTTGTCCCTGCGGGGCTCCCTGTCTGCAACAGCGACCGGGCCAAGACGGGTCAGCACGTTCCTTGTGAGACCCCGGGGCGCCACGTCAAGTAACTGTTCCAGCCCTTTGAGCTCGCGATGCATGCTTCTATACCTGTCCGCTTCGGAACTGCATCGGACGCAGGACTCAACATGGCTTTCGAAAGGGCCAACGATGGTGCCATCGCCCACCGTTGGGAGAACAACGTGAATGGCGGAGCACACGACGTTCATGGTGCGCCGTCCTGGTAGCCGTCAAGGAGATTGCGCAGCTCCTTTCGGCCGCGATGAAGGCGAACCTTGGCAGCTGTGACTGATATTTCGAGGTGATCAGCAATCTCCGAGTGACTCCATCCATACACATCCTTGAGTACAACGACCGCCCGAATAGAGCCTGACAATTGCATGAGCGCTTCTTCGATCTTGGGCAATGCCGACGCAGCTTCACCCGCCCGAACCGGATCAAGCGTCGACGCCTGGGGCTCAGAGATCATCGACTCGAGCGGATCGAGGCGCATGCGTTTCTGTTTCGCGCGATGTGTCCATGCGGTGTTGACCGTGATCCGATGCATCCATGTTGAAAATTTGGCGTCGCCTCTGAACTTCGGCATTGCGCGCCATGCGCGGATGAACGCATCCTGGGAGACGTCTGCTGCGAGATCGCGATCTCGGACGAGCCTGACTGCCAACGTGAACACCTCGTGTTGATGCTGCGCCACGAGTTCTCCGAAGGCATCGCGGTCGCCCAGCTTTGCCTTCTCTATGAGATCTTGGGGCTGTAGTTGTTCGACCCGTTCACGTTCCACGCGGTTACTCCGTTGGGAACGCAACGGTAGCGGTCCCTGTGACGAGTTGCACGTCCCCGACGGTCAGAACAAGCTTCACGTTGCCCCCGTCCGTGTCGGCTGAGATCGCTGCCTGCTGGGCAGGCCTGAGCGGGTTCTTGAACCGGATCTTGGCTGCAGTGACTTCAGCTCCCCCAGTGGCGCGCGTCGCCTCCTGGGTCATCCACGCGTACATGAGGAGACCATGGACAACAACGCCGGGCAGCCCCGCCTGCACGGCGAAGTCGTGGTCCCAATGCAGCGGGTTGAAGTCACGGGTCACAGCCGAGTATCGCACGAGGTCGTGGCGACTTGCGGACCGGCGGGAGCCGTCATTGCCACCTCTTTGGTGTACGGGTGGTTCTTCGAATACGGCATCGGCTGGAGGTGACTGCTGATCTGAGAGGACGAAGGTCGACACGGATCTCATCACAACGGATTCACGTTCCGATGCCTCGGCAGAGAACGTGACGAAGTAGGAATCTCCCCGATGCCTGACCCGTGTCACCCTGCCATTCACAGTGAGTACGGAGCCGACGCTGATCGGCGCAAGGTAGGTGAAGGACTGGTCGAGATGCAACAGGGTCCTGGTGAACGGAACGATCTGAGGGTCGTACAGGAATTCGTCAGCGACGGCGAAGAGAAGGACCGAACCGAAGCCAGGAGGAGCCTCGGTCACCCAACGATCGGGATCATCGCCGGTCGCGTCGACGTACAGGGCGATCCTGTCTGCCGTGACGGCAACCTCGACAGGTCCTATGGGTCGACCTTCGAGGTCCGCGGGGGTGATGGCATCTGGCATGGCGAAGAGAGTAGACCGAAGCGCGAAACCCACACGCCGTCCTCGGTCCCACACCAGGCACGACGTTGGGCACACGACGAGCGTACAGTGTCGACGCGCTAGGGAGATCGGAGCTACATGGCAGCCAACGAATGGACCATCAACTATCTGCCCGAAGACGGTGGTCGAATCACAGGGAAGCTGAAGTTGACCGATACCGACCTCGAGTACACCGGTCTCTACGACTCGAGCAACAGGGAAGTGATCAAGGGCATCGCGGGTTCGCTCGGTGCGTTTGCCGTCAGCGGCGGTCATGCCATGTATTTCCACGACACGGATACCGACTTCGGATTCACGCTGCCACGGGCCGATGTCGACCACGCCGAGTTGAACAAGAAGGGACTCATGAAGCAGGCCGTCGTGCACATGAAGGACGGATCGAGCTTCGTCTTTGACTACGGGATGCTCAACCCCAAGAAGCTCATCGCAGCGATCAACAACTAGGAGACTGCCTCCTAGTTCAGGCCAAAGGAAGAAGGCCCGCCGTGTGGCGGGCCTTGTTCATTGACTATCGCGTTTCTTTGTGCGGTGTCGTCTCGCGGCACCACTTGCAGAACTTGCGAAGCTCGATGCGTTCTCGAGTGTTCGTCTTGTTCTTCGTGGTCACGTAGTTACGCCTCTTGCACGACTCGCAGGCGAGCGTGATCGGCGGACGCTTGTCACTCATTTGAACTCTCTTCGTTCGTTCGTCAGTTTTCAGTTTTCAGTTCTGAACTTTGAACTGTCGACTGTGAACTTCTTCACTTCTTCTACTTGACGATCTTTGTAACCCGGCCGGCACCAACAGTCCTGCCACCCTCACGGATAGCAAACCGCAACCCCTCATCCATAGCAATCGGCTTGCCAAGAACAACAGTCATTGCAGTGTTATCACCAGGCATCACCATCTCAGTGCCCTCAGGCAACGCCACAGCACCCGTCACATCTGTTGTACGGAAATAG
>QMQC01000020.1 GCA_003648875.1 Actinomycetota bacterium | reverse complement strand
GGAGTCGTTGAAAGCACCTGCGTTGATCAATTCGACCTTCCCGCCCCCACCCTCTTCGGCAGGTGTACCGAGCACTGTGACGCGGATGCCGAGTTCGTCGGCTATCGATGCGATCGCGACTCCGGCGCCGAGCGCTGCCGTCGCGATGATGTTGTGCCCGCATGCGTGACCGACTTCAGGCAGTGCGTCGTATTCGCAGCAGATCACCACGCGCGGCCCGCTGGATCCAGCGGTGGCTTCGAACGCCGTCTTCAGCTCGTAGGCTGGATAGGTGACGTCGAATCCCCGATTCTCCAGGAACTGGCTGAGTCGCTTTGAGGACTCGAACTCCTGGAATGCGGTCTCGGGATGTTCGTACATCCACCTGGAGATCGAGCGGAGATCGTCTTCGATGGCACTGAATGCGTTTTCGACAGTCTCTTTGTAGGTCATAGCGGCACTGTACCTGTTCGTGGCCGCGGGTGCGGCGCTGTTCCTCATCTACTGTTCAGGATCTACTCGATTGGAGGGCTGATGGACCTATCAGCTGAGCTCATCAACCAGGCCACATGGAAGATCCCAAACGCACTTGCGCTCGTCGGGTCGCGGGCCGGTGCCGAATGGAACGCGATGACGACATCATGGATCACCCAGGTTGCCCAGGAACCTGTCCTCATCGGTGTGGGCATAGATACGGCTGCCATCACCCACAGGCTCATCGCTGAAGGAGGGTCATTCACGGTGAACCTCTGGGATGCGCGCGACACTCGTCCCTTCGTGAAGTTCTCCAAACCTGCCAAGAAGGATGGCATGACTCTGAACGGATTTGCGATCTCCGAGGGCGAAACAGGTGCCCCGATATTCGATGAAGCCATTGCGTGGTTGGAGTGTTCGGTGAACCAGACCGTTGACTGCGGCAGTCACACGTTCTTCATCGGCGAACTCGTCGCGGCCGGGGTCAATGACGACGATGCTCGAGCCGCAGCGATGTCAGACACCCGCATGAAATACGGTGGAACTCGCAGAGGCCACTGAGCGAGTCCCCCCTTTAGGGGGGACAAGAGACGAGCGATAGCGAGGATCTAGGGGGGACCGCGAACCTGTGAGCCCGGTACGCGAGAACCACCGGTGGAGACGAGCGATAGCGAGGATCTAGGGGGGACGGCTTGTTGGAACTGTCGTCCGTCGCTACTAGCTGTATCCCCCGAGACAAAGCCGCGTGCTGATGTCCAGTTCGCCGGTTTCCTCCAGCTCACATGAACGCTGGAGGAGCTTCACACCCTTCTGGGTGCCATCGCCATAATCTCCGTCCACGGGACCGCCGTAGTACTTCAGCTCGACGAGCTCTTCTTGCACATCGGTCACATAGTCGACGTTGGATTGGAGCTTCGGAACGAGAGCAGCATCGGTCTTCGGGCCGAATTCGCCATCCGCATCGAGGCCCGAATCGGCTTGAAACTTGGCGATCGCTGCCTTGGTTTCTTCTCCAGCGATTCCATCGATCGTTCCGGAGAAGTATCCAAGTGCGGTCAGGTCCAGCTGGACCACGATTACGGTCGAGGTTGCACCCAACTTCACCGTTGTCGTGGTTGTCGTCGTCGCCGTTGTCGTCGGCGGAAGCGATGTTGCCGACGATGTGCTCGTCGCTGAAGTCGCCGGTGTGACCGTTGTCGTGGTCGTCGTGACATCAGCCGCGCTGCCACCACACGCTGCCAAGACGAGCGTGAAAGTACCCAGCAGTAGACCCAGCCGTACGATCCTCATTCCGCAGCTACCATACCCGACGCTGGCGCCCCATGCATTGGAAAACGCCGTGCTGATGACATCGGAATCTGGTTCCCCAACTACCGAGGTGCGGTCATGTCACGATCAGAAACGTGGGCTGGAGCTGTCGACGCACGGGCTCGATCATCTTGATTGGGTCGTGGATCAGTCGAGGTTGAGGGCGACGAGACCAGCCGTCGCGATCTGGTGGGGTAGGAATCCGAAGGCTTCGTAGAGTTCGTGAATCGTTCCCGACTCACCGAAGCGGTCGACGCCGATTGGTACCGCTCGCTGTCCGTAGACAGATCCGAGCCATGCCATTGAATGAGAGGCTGCATCGTGGATGGTCACGATGGGTGCCGAGCGTTCTCCCTGACGAATGAGCCCCTTGATGTGCCCCGGTCCGGAGGGAACGGTTGCGGTTCGTGTTGCCTCTGTCAGTTCACTTCGCCAGCCCTGATACAGGCGATCGAGACTCGTGATGTCCAGTACGGTTACCGCGGCGCCTTCGTTTGTGAGCAGATCGGCCGAGGCGAGAACTTCGGGCATGACCGGTCCAGATGCGGCAAGGATGAGCGGCTCACCCCGACCGGGCTCGCGCAGCCTGTAGCCTCCAGCGAGAACATCATGACGCAGCCGATCGACTCCCGTTCGCTCCGATACCTCATCGAACGGAGTCTGGTCCACCGGCCTGGTTGACATCCGTATATACAAACTCTCCGCCTCTTGGTCTGAGATTCGGCTGACTCCATCGCTCAGAATCCAATCCAGAGCCAACGCGTACGTCGGTTCGGTCTGTGTGATGCCCGGAAGTTCGAGTCCAACGGACGGCGTGATCGAGGATTGATGCGCACCGCCTTCGGGTGCGAGCGTTATCCCTGCGGGTGTTCCCGCGACGATGAACTTCGACCCGTTGTACAAGGCGTAGATCAGCGCGTCGAGTCCGCGCAACACGAAAGGGTCGTACACGGTGCCGATGGGTATGAGCATCTCTCCGTGGTGCTCGTGGGAGAGACCGAGCTGGCCAAGGAAGAGGAACAGGTTCATCTCCGAGATACCGAGCTCGATGTGTCTGCCGCGGGGTCCCGGCTTCCACTTGAGGATTCGGTCCTGCTCGAAGTAGTCGTGGCGCTCGGTTGCCGCTTAGACGCCGTGGGTGTTGATCCATCCACCGAGACTGGTGGAGACGGATACGTCAGGCGAAACCGTGACGAGTCGGTCGGCAAGTGCTTCGTCTCTCCCGAGGGCAACGATGATCCGCCCAAATGCTTCCTGGGTGGATACCTTTGCTTTGTGTCGGACACCGGTTTCGACAGGCACTTCGAGACGTGGCCTGGACTGTGGCGGTTCGTTGTTGACGGCAGCACCAACAACGGCACAGATCGTCCCCTCGGGTGTGGTTGGATCGAAGCGGTCCCACTCGTTCTTGCTGGTCAACCCTATTTCTCTGCGTAGGTCATCGATCTGGGCGGTGCTCATGAGTGTGGAGTGGTTCATCGGGTCGCCGACAATCGGCAATCCCCACCCTTTGATGGTGTATGCGAACACGACGCTTGGTCTATCGGTCACCGCCTCACATTCGCGATATGTATCGATCAGCACCTTGAGGTCGTGCCCGCCGAGGTTCTGGACCACGGATGCGAGCTCATCGTCCGGAATGTCTGAGATTGCCGTTTCGACTTCAGGAACCGCGTTGGCGAGGAATCGGGATCGAAGTTCCGCGCCCGCATAGGCGAACAGGCTCTGATACTCCTCGTTCGACATCTGGTCTATGTGCTCTCTGATCGACTCACCGCCGGGTTGATCGAAGGCATCGAGCAACCTGTTGCCGTATTTCGCTTCGGCGACGTGCCATCCGGCATCTCGAAAGAAGCTCATCAGCCGCTTCGCCTGGATTCCCGGGATGATTCGATCGAGGCTCTGGCGATTCAGATCGATGACAAGCATCACGTTTCCGAGGCCCTGCAATGACGGGTCCGCAATGGCCTCCCAGACGTTTCCTTCGTCGAGTTCGGCATCACCGGCTATGGCGACAAACCTTGCGGGTGGGCGTGTTTCGAAGTGGTCATCGACGTACCTGCGCGTCGCAGCGGAGAAGAGCGGTGCAACAGCGCCGAGACCCACTGATCCGGTCGAGAAATCTGCGACGTCAGGATCCTTCGTGCGCGACGGATAGGCCTGGAGTCCTCCAAGCTGGCGAAGCATGGAGAGGTAGCTGCGGTCGAGCTCACCGGTGAGGTATTTGATGGAGTGGTAGAGCGGCGAGGCGTGGGGCTTGACAGCAACCTTGTCTTCACCACCGATGTGGGCGAACCAGAGGGCGGTCATTATCGTGGCCATGGAGGCACACGATGCTTGGTGACCTCCGACCTTGATCTCTGTGTCGCTTCGCTTGTTTGCGTGGTCGATCATGCGGGTCGAGAGCCAGAGCAGGCGCTTCTCAATGATCGCGAGCGCAGCGAAGTCGATATCCGCCTTCGGTGATCTGGTCATCGATTCGCTGGTCACGCCTGCTCCGGTTGAGTCCCGCAGGCTAGTGCGGAACTAGGACGATCTCAGGGCGGCTCTGTCTCGTTCGCTGACCGATTGCTCACCGCCTTCCTCTTCTTGCGGAGGTCTTTGATGATTGGCAATGCCCGGTCGCTCGTCTTTCCACGGTCTTGCTCTGTGATCTGTATGACGCATTCGGGTTTAGCCTCTCAACTCGATGAAAGGTTGTGGATGAAACGAATTCTCGCGGTCCTCGCCACGCTGTCGATCGTTGCTACAGCGTGTGGCGGCAGCGATGCCATCGTCGCGTCGGTCAATGGCACGGACATTCCGCGCTCTCAGGTCGAGAAGCTCGTGCCTGTGACCGAGGAAGACGGTGCAGCATCGGACTTCACGCGTTATCTGTCCGTGGTGATCCAGTGGGAAGCCATCACTCAGGCTGCTTCGTCAGCATTCGGGATAGTTCCGACCGACGATGAGATTTCCGCTCGCCTCGATGAGCTGGTTGCCGGCCAGGGTGAAGCGGCAACTCTCGAAGAGTATCTCGCGGCAGTGAACGCCTCCGTCGAAGGCATCAGAGAGTTCGCAAGGCAGTTGATCATCCAAGATGGCGTTCAGACTCAGCTCTCTGAATCAACAGCGCATATCAGTGAAGATGTCATCAACGCAGAATTGGCCAACTCGGCGCTCGACTGGACGGTCGTGTGTGCTTCCCACATTCTCGTTGAGACGGAGGAAGAGGCCAATGACGTGACGGCTCGGCTCGAATCTGGCGAGGACTTTGCGGTGATTGCACAGGAGGTGTCCCTTGACCCGGGATCGGGTGCCAATGGTGGTGATCTCGGATGCAACCCGCCCGCTGGCTTTGTGGAGTCCTTCGCTCTGGCCACGATGGAGGCCGAAATCGACCTTCCCACGGCACCGGTCGAGTCAGAGTTCGGTTTTCACATCATCGTCGTGAACCAGAGAGAAGAAGCAACACCAGAGGTCGTCAGGGCTGCGCTCGAACGAGACGCCCTTGTTGGTGCCGTCGACAACTGGTTCGTTGGCGTCATCGAGGCAGCTGAGGTCACCGTTGACGATGAGATCGGTGTCTGGGTGACCGAACCGTCTCCGCAGGTGCTCTCAGTCAACTGATCGCTTCGCTTACCGGTCGCTTCGCTTACCGGGCGGTCGCTGCGCTCCCTGTCCGAAGGCCGAGGTCCGCTCGAGCGGATGCCGGATGCCGGATGCATCCGAATCTCTAAGTGTGATGGCGCCTATACCGATAACCCCGTATGGGTTGGAAAAGGATTCTCGTCGTGATTTGTACCGCTGTCGCGCTTGTCGCTTCGATGCCTGGTGCTGTCCTCGCTCGCGACTTGGGGGAGGATGTCGATGTCGACCTGGTATTCCCCGTCGACGGAGAGCATCACTTCTCAGACACGTTCTGGGCCGGTCGGTCCCATGGGTTTCACACGGGCCAGGACATCATGGCGGACAAGATGACGCCCGTCGTTGCGGTAGGTGCTGGTGTTGTCCGGCTTGTGAATTGGTCAAGTCGGCCAGACGACCTCAATCGTGAACGGTGTTGCACGCTGGTGATTCGACACGATGATGGGTGGGAGAGCTGGTACATCCACCTCGACAACGACACAACCGGCACCGACGACGGCAAGGGGTGGGGGATCAAGCGGGCCATCAAACCCGGCATCCGCGTCGAGGCTGGCCAGCACATTGCCTGGGTGGGAGACAGTGGCAACGCCGAGAACACTGCCCCGCACATTCACTTCGAGTTACGAGATCCATCTGGCACCGTCGTCAACCCATACAGCTCACTCGTGAAGGCTGGCGGAAACGATGTTGGCACCGGTCCAAGAGATCCGATTCTGGGTGGGGCCAGACTGCTGAGCCGTGGACTCCATGGTGCAGATGTGCGGGCGTTGCAGGATGGACTTGAAGGCCTCGGATTCCCGGTTGGTGGAGTCGATGGCAGGTTTGGGCCCTTGACAGAGGCGGCGGTTGAGGCCTTCCAGGCAAGCTTCGGCCTGGGTGTGGATGGAGTGGTTGGTCGGTCGACGAAGGCCGCCCTCGCAGGTCTCAACCACAAGGACGACACTGGGGAGGTGCTCTCAGCTGGATCGCGGGGGGACTCGGTTCGTGATCTCCAATCGAATCTCAACGAGCAAGGCTTCAACGCTGGTCTTGCGGACGGCATATTCGGACCGCTGACGCTGCGCGCTGTGATCTCCTTCCAGAAGTACACGAGTCTCTGGGCCGATGGCCTCGTGGGTCCCCGAACGAAGTCAGCTCTGGGAATGATATGAACGAAGCGAAGCTCGCTTCGCTCGGTTCATATCGCTCGCTCCACTTGCTTTCGGACTTCGTACTCCTGATCTCGTACTACGTACTACGTTCTTCCGACTTCTGATATCTGATATCTGATATCTGAATTCTGGTATAGCCTTTGACTATGACCGAGACCAGGGGACAAGTGGCCGAGGAGCGATCCGGGGTTACCGCCGCGGCGCTTGGTGCGGTTTTTCCCGGACTCGGTCACGGGTACCTCGGTCGTTGGTGGAGCGCCGCTGCGATGGCTGTCCCAGCGATTGCCCTCATCGGCATTGTTGTCATTGCGATTCGGATGTCGAGTTTCGAGCTTCTCGGTGTTCTTGTGACACCTGGTGTTCTTCGTGGCATCCTCGTGGCCAATCTGGTCATCGTCGTGTGGCGAGTTGCCGCTGTTGTGGATCCGTACAGGTTCAGCAAGGGGCACCACAGCGCGTGGACCTTGATGACCGTGCTTCTGTTGGGTTTCCTCGTTGCGGTACCGCACCTCCTCATTGCGAGATACACGCTCGACGCCGCGTACGCACTCGATCAGGTATTCGTATCGGACGAGGTCGCTCCTGTTGTTGTTCTCGATGATCCGGCGCCAGCTGAAGCGCCCCAGGCCGGCGATGCGATCACGTTCGAGGTAGTCGATCCTGCGTCCGTCACTACGACAAGGCGGAGCCAGACACCGCGTAGCATGCTGTTCACCGAGGGTGTCGGCGATCCGGACGCGGTGGCGCTTCCACCGCGGACGACTGATCCCCAGCCCAAGCCCCTTGGAACATTGCTCGGCGCTGACTATGACGGTGTCAGCCGTATCACGATTCTGCTTGTCGGCGGAGACGGCGGTCCTGGGAGGTCAAGCAATCGAACGGACAGCATCATGGTGGCGACATTCGACACCGACACAGGCAAGTCAGCGGTCTTCGGCATCCCGCGAAACATGACCCATACGCCCCTGCCGCAGGAATGGTCGACGGCTTTTGTGGATCTCGAGAAGAGTCTCACGCCGTGGGACGAGAGAAGACTGTGGACAGACGAAGACGGCGACGGTGAACCAGACCAGTTTGAACCCTGTCATTGTTTCCCTGACCAAATCAATGCCATCTACCCGTACACGCGTAAGTGGGTCGATACATACCCAGACGAAGCAGACCCGGGCCTTGCGGCTCTTCGCGACACACTTGAGATCATGCTCGGACTTGAGATCGACTACTACGCGATGGTCAACATGTCGGGATTCGTGAGCCTCGTCGATGTGCTCGGGGGTGTTCGTGTGTACGTTACGGGTCGCGTGCAGACGGAAGTCTCGCCCGCGAGGGAGGGCGAGGATTGGATAGAGGTCGATATCAGCCCTGGTTGGAATCGTCTCAATGGACACGAAGCGCTTGCGTACGTGAGGGAGCGAAAATCTGTCTCGGACTACACGCGCATGAAACGACAGCGGTGTTTGCTTAAGGCCGTGGCGGCCCAGGCTGATGGATTGACGATCGCTCTTCGATTCTCGGGAATCGCAGAAGCCGTGGGTTCGTCCGTGAGAACAGACATTCCGATCCAGTTCCTTCCAGGATTGCTCAGACGCGGTTCGTCCCTCGACTTCAGCGACATTGCCACGGTCGGATTCGTACCGCCGTTCTACACACCGATTCTTGATCACAGGGGGAAGCCGACGCCAGACCTTCTTCGTATCCATGCCATGGTGCGGTGGGCGCTGAACGCTGAGGCTGATACCGAATTCGACACAGGCGATGACAGCGAGTGTCGGATCTAGCAACTCTGACCCTTGTCTCCTGAAATTTGTTCCACCCGCATTTTCCGCAAGGCGTTACCGTTGATGGCACAGACGGTCCAAGGGGATTCATGGCGACCGTGGCCGCAAATGACAATCGACATTCGACGGAGGAAGATCGCAGGTCGAGGGCAGTTGGTCCATGGATCGCTGGCGCGCTGAGCGTCATTGTTCCAGGTCTCGGTCAGGCATACGCACGCCGCTTCCTTCGTGGGCTTGTGTGGTTGTCACCTATCGTCGTCGTGCTCGCCGTCGGCGTCGTTGCGGTTGATCTCTCTCTCAGGGGACTCGTCGGCGCTGCGCTGGATCCAGCGGCGTTGTGGGGTCTCTTCTGGCTCAACGTCGCCGCCGCGGTTTGGAGAGGCACAGCTGCGGTGGACGCGTACCTGTTGGTGAACAAGAATGTTGCTCGTTCACCTGGGCCGACGGCCCTCGCCGTGGGTGGCCTCATCCTTGCGATGGTCGTCGTCGTGCCACATCTCGTGGTGGGGCGATACACGCTTGATGCTCTCTCCCTGGTGGATGCCGTGTTCGTGGCCGACGATGCGACGGTACCTTCCGAACCCGTCATCCCGATCGGAACGGATGCTGACATCGTTCCCGACCCAGCTTCAGGATCAAGTGGAACGGAATTCCCGTCCGTATTCGACTACAGCATGTGGGATCCAGACGCAATCACCACCCGTATCAGGATCGAGGGCAACAGGACCCCACCCGAGCCGGCTCCGTTCCTGCCGTTCAATGACCGCGTCGGCGAGCGACGGATCACGATTCTCATCGCTGGTGGTGATGCCGGGCCGGGGCGAGGAGGACTGAGAACGGATTCAATGATCGTGGCATCGATACACACGGGAACAGGAAGAGCAGCCCTCTTCAGTTTCCCGCGCAACCTCGGATCGATCCCTCTCCCGAAGAGGTTCGAGGACGCCTTCGTGGACCATGAGAAGAGCCTCGCTCCTGAGCCTGAACCTGTCGGTGAAGGTGAGGAGGTACCTGAGTGGGAGAGCTGCAAGTGCTTCCCCGAGCAGATGAACTCGATCTACCCATTCACGCGGAGGTGGACCCGAACGTATCCGAACGAGATCGATCCGGGGATGGCAGCACTGCGTGATGTGATCGAGGGGCTCATGGGAGTCAACATCGACTACTACATGCTCGTTGACATGGCCGCATTCGTTGATCTCGTTGACGCCATTGGTGGCATCGACGTGAACGTGCTCCAACCCCTCCAATCGGAAGTGTCTCCACCAAGGGAGGGTGATCCGTGGGCCAAGGTGGACGTCGACGTGGGGTGGAATCATCTCGACGGCCCCCAAGCACTCGCCTATGCAAGAGCTCGGAAGGGTTCGAGTGACTATGCACGGATGGAACGGCAGCGCTGCATGTTGAGAGGGGTGGCAGCAAAGGCAGATCCCTTCACGCTGCTTCGATCCTTCCCTGCAATCGTGGACGCCGTGGAGAACTCGGTTGTCACGGACATTCCCCGATCGTTTGCATCCGAAATCATCGCCACGGCAGCCAACCTCGATTTCGACGATATCCAGACCATCGGATTCACCCACGCGTACTGGCTCGAGGTGCGGGACCATCTCTATCACCCCATCCCAGATGTCGGCAAGATCCGGAGCAAAGTGAGCAGGGTCTTTGCCGGCCTGGACTCGGGCGAGATCGTCGAACCTGGCGAGAGCGAGTGCGATGCATGAGGAGACCTCAGACGATTGATCACAGAGGACTCACGACAGAGGACTGACCGCTGGTCGCCGCTGGCACACAAACACGAGAACGCTAGAGGCACCTGCTTCGGAGCCAGATGTCTGGTGTCAGGAATCCGGCACGCCATCGGTCAAGTTTCTGTGCAACGCGACCGATGAAAACTCAATGTCCTCAGGCCTCTTCAAACCAAGCGAGCGATACAAACTCGTCGGATCGCTGCTTCGTATCCGCGTGGCGGTATACATCGTTGCAGGTGTTCCGATACTCCTCGCGCCCTCCGTCTCCGCACAGGCCCGTATCGGAGGACTGGTGACTGTTCTGGTGGCTGCCGGGACGCCGTACATACTCCGCCGGAACCACCGATACGCGGGTCTGCGTTTCGCTGCCGTCGTCGATCTGATTGTGTCGTACGTGATCTGGCTGATGTTTCCCTGGGCCACGGGAATCTCGCTGTTCCTCGCCCTTGGATCAGTCGCGGTCGCCGTGTTCCTGAGCCCGCCGAAGAGCGCCGAGCGGATTGCTGCCCTTGCGGTCGGTCTGGAGCTATCGAAGATAGGAGCTGTTGTTGCCGGCCTGGTCGCACCGGGTGTCGCCGCCCCATCCGAGGTGACGGAGATCGGCATCCTCTTCGCCCGTACCTTCGCCCTTGGCGGGTCGTATTTGCTCTTTCGCACGATCGACAGCTACATCCATCGACTTACGGTCGCTGCCGATACGGGCTCCGAACGATATCGCAGGCTCATGGACACAGCACCGATGGCCTATCTCGTCCAGATCGACTCCAAGATCGTTTACGGGAACGCAGCCGCTGAGCGACTCTTGCATCGCCAGGTCGCCGACCTCGTCGGACTAAGCCTTGTCGATCTGGTGACTCCGGCGGATCGCGAAAGACTACAGATCTGCATGCACACTGCCATCGAGCGCTTCGAATCGGTTTCACTGGAGAACCTCTCCGTGCATGTCGTTGGTCCTGACGAGTGCTGGGTCGACATCGTGTGCAGCGTCATTCACCATGGAAGAGATCTCGCGCTTCAGATCGCTCTGCGTGATCGGTCAGGACAGCGAAGGGCCGAGATCGACCTCGATCGGACGAGAGACGACTATCAGCAGTTCTTCGAGCAGATCCCTGTCGCCCTGTATCGATCTCTCCCGGACGGAACGATCACCAAGGCGAACGCCGCGCTCCTTGAGCTCTTCGGTGCCGAGACCGAGGCCGACGTGGTCCAGTTCTCTGCGAATGAAATGTACGTGGACATTGCAGACAGGGAGCATCTTGCGCAGTTGCTCGAGGACTCCGACGTAGTCGTCGGGTTCGAGCAGCGGATGTACCGACTCGACGGCCAGACGATCTGGGTCCGAGATACGTCGCGCCGCATCGAAACCGAGGATGGTGTCGTCTATGAGGGTGCGATGGTGGATATCACCAGTCGGCGGGCGATAGAGGATGAGCTGTGGGCAAGGGCAGCCCAGCAGGAGGCCGCGGCGACGATCGGACAGATCGCTCTCGATTCGGACGACATTGCTGGTGTTCTCGGGGACATAACGGAGCTCGTGGCTCATGTCCTCGGAACGGAGGGTGTTGTGCTCCTTCAGCGCCAGGCCGGGGGTGACTTCATGTTGACGGGAGCCGGTGCCGGGTTGGATCTCTCTCCGGAGTCAGTGACGCCGGTTGCCGATCGTGCACATATGACTGCGGCACCGGTCGTGCTGCGCACTGATGCGGAAGTCCGGTTCGCAGCACCCATGCTTGCAGACCGTGGCATCGAGTCCTGTGCAGCGGTCATGGTCCCCGGTGTTGACACGGACTTCGGAACTCTGATCGCGGTGGCTGCTGACGATCGAGTGTTTACAGGTGATGACATCAACTTCCTCCTATCTGTGGCAAATGTGCTTGCGGCGGCAATTGACCGATCGGTGGCGCAGACCAGACTGAAGGATCTCCTCAGATCCAAGGACGCTTTCGTCGCATCGGTGTCTCATGAGCTCCGAACGCCGCTCACCGTGGTGACAGGCATGGCTCACGAACTCAGCGAACGATGGATGAATCTCAACGATGACGAACTCGGCGAATTCACATCCTTGTTGGTTGAGCAGAGCCGCGATATGTCGGATCTCATCGACGACCTTCTCGTGGCCGCACAGTCGAACATCGGGAACGTCGCCGTACGCCATGTGCCTGTCAGCCTCGACCGTGAGATCGACGGTGTGCTTGCAGGATTCAGCGATACGGGAGCGTCCTCCATCGTGGTGCACACGTCTTCCAGCAACGTAACCGCTGATCCGATCAGGGTTCGCCAAATCCTCAGGAACCTCATCACGAATGCGTTGCGATACGGTGGTCCGAATATCGAGATCGTCACGTCCAAGGAGCCAGGGACATGGGCCGTCGAGGTGATCGATGATGGTGATGGAATCCCATCAGAGGACCATGACCGTGTCTTCGTAGCGTACGAACGTGCTCACAAGTCTGCTGTGTTGCCCGGATCGGTCGGTCTGGGCTTGACCGTCTCGCTAACACTTGCCGAATTAATGGAGGGATCTCTCACCTACAGATTCGAAGAACGGTGCGAGTTCAGGCT
>QMQC01000019.1 GCA_003648875.1 Actinomycetota bacterium | reverse complement strand
TATTTCTCGACCAGGCGGCAAGCGATCTCCCCGTTGTCGTTCTCGGATCAGTGGCTGCCGATCGCCTTGGCATAAGAAATGGCGCGGGTGGAACCATCATCTGGCTTGGTGACGAGTGGTTCTCGGTCGTCGGCATCATGGAGACACTCGACCTGTCACCCGATCTCGACAGGGCCGGTCTCGTCAGCTATTCCGTGGCCGAGACGTATCTCGGCCACGACGGCGTGCCCGGCACGATCTACGCAAGAACCGAGCCCGAAGACATCGACGTCGTTCGCTCCGTGCTACCGGCAACCGTGAACCCGGAGAATCCTGACGAAGTCGAGGTCACCAGACCGTCGGACGCCCTCGAGGCGAAGGAGGCGGCCGATCAAGCCTTCACGAACCTTCTCCTCGGTCTTGGCGCCGTTGCTCTGCTGGTCGGCGGCGTAGGGATCGCAAATGTGATGGTGATCTCGGTTCTCGAGCGACGTGGCGAGATCGGCCTCAGGCGAGCGCTCGGAGCGACCAAGAGACACATCTCCATTCAGTTCCTGGGTGAATCGCTTCTGCTTGCCACCGTCGGTGGCATCGGTGGCGTTGCCCTCGGTGCAGCCGTCACTGCCTTGTACGCATGGTCGAGAGGCTGGGGAGTCCTCATCCCGACGATCGCGATCATCGGTGGCATCGTTGCGGCGATCGCCATCGGAGTGGTTGCCGGCCTGTACCCGGCGATGCGAGCGGCCAGAGTGAGTCCGACTGAAGCGTTGCGAACTCTGTAGATCGAGTCCGCAGCGCACGGTTCATGTCTTCCCGAGACTGGAGACTGAAAACTGTGAGCTGTAGACTGAGATCATGAACCCAATCATTCTCGCTTCTGAGGCTGCAGACCTCGCATCCACGACACCCGCAGGCGACGATCTCGCGACCGTGGCGTATGTCATGCTCGGTGCCACAATGCTCATCGCCGCGATCGCAACCTGGGTTGTCACGCCCAGGGGCCAACACGACTGACGCACTCTCCTACGACGTGACTATCACCCTCGTACCGAGTGTGGACCACCCGAAGACGGTCTCGGCATCGTCCCATAGCTGACGCACACAGCCACCGGACCCATGGGTTCCCAGCTTTGCGGGCACCTGGAGAGGCCTCTTGTCCGGCCAAACCGGGATCGAATGGAACCCGTATGGCCACTCGCCCCTTGCGAATCGCACCATGAACTCCATCGTGATGCCATCGTACGGAGCCCAGGCATAACGCGACATGCTGTAGATGCGATAACGGCCGACAGACGGAATGCCTCTGCGCCCTGTGACCTGATGGGTCTTGTACAGCTCACCTGTGCCATTGATGAGCCAGACGCGCTGACCACCATTCGTGTAGATGATCCGTCGCCCCGAGCCGACATCGGGATAGGGAAGGATCGGCTTGATGGGTGAAGCGGTCCCTGTGCGCCGAACGTACTCAGCAGATTCCGTAAACCTGACCACAATCTGTCCGCGGTGCTCCTCTCCGCTGAGAAGAGATGACGTGAGCATCGAGGTGGTTGCGGCATTCGGTTCTCTTCCCAGAACGTCGCGGAAGAGGAGATATACGAGCCCTGAGTCAGATGTCACGCCGTATCGAGCAACGTACTCCTGGGCATGGGTGAAGGCCTCCGCGATTGTCACCAGCGGAAGCCCGTTGCGGTACCGACCCACCCAGTACTCGAGTTCGAACGCATCTGGGTGGCGGTCGAACAGACCGCAGTAGAGCCGAACGATCGAGTCTGAGATCTCCGTGTCCCATCGTTGCGGTCCGGTGAACGCAAGCGCCCTCACGGCAGGTACGGAGAGATACGCGACGGTCGTCAAGGATTCTGGGGATACGACACCCACCGCATCCCACAAGCCCGCCTCATCAGGGAATCGAATCAGCTCAAGGGGGTTGTCCTCGGCATCGGGATCATCGACATTGAACGCCGGATCCTCCCGAAGGGGCGCACCGGGTGTGAGGAATGCACGAGCGCCGGTGGTCGACGTCTCGTTCGAAACACATGACGGTTGGCCGGCAACGGGGGGATTCGAGTCGGAGGAACCCGCAGCGGGAACCGCGAGTATCGAAACCGCCATCGACACGGCGGCAATGAGAACGTACAGTCGGGACATCATGCGCACGGAGACAACGTAGTACGTATGACGTTGTAGATACACGATGATCCCGAAGGTTGATGGGCAACCACCGCGCTGACGGTAGCCTGAGAGGTTCCAACCGTCTCGGCGGCGAACGGGAGGGAATTCATCAAGCACATTCGTCGTTGACAGCGGAAGCTTCAGCCAGGCACCTTTATGAAATCCGAATCCCAGCATCAGATCAGGGAACGACTCTCCCATGGACTTCTTGCCCTGCGAGACCGAACATTCTCAATGACACAAGCACTCACGGACGACGACATCCACGGACAGTTCGACCCTCTCATGAGTCCACTCGTTTGGGACATGGGCCACATCGCCAACTTCGAGGAGTACTGGCTCCTGCGCGAGCTCGGCGGCCGCAAAGCTCACGATCCCGAACGAGACGAGATGTACAACCCATTTGACAACCCGAGATGGATTCGTGGTGATCTCCCACTGCTGGACCGCCACGAGGCGAAGGAGTATCTCACCGAGGTTCGCCATGATGTCGATACTGAGCTGTTGAGAACCGATCTGAGGGACGGTCCGGAGATCGCAAGAGGCGGATATGTTTTCGAGATGACGATGCAACACGAGGCCCAGCATCAGGAGACGATGCTCCAGGCGCTCAACGTGCGACCTGACCTCGCGCCGTACGATCTCGCCACCACACGTCGTCTCCCTTCACGGAGAAGTGTCGAGGACACCGAACGAATTCGCATCAGCGCCGGACCGTTCATGATGGGAACCGATGACCGGATTTCTGCATATGACAACGAGCGACCGAGCCATGCCGTGCACGTGGATGCGTTCGATATCGACCGATTCCCTGTCACGAACCGCAGGTTCGCCGCGTTCGTCGACGACGCCGGATACGAGCTGCCCGAGCTCTGGAGTGCAGAAGGGTGGGCCTGGAGGACGGGCGTCGACCATCAAGCACCCCAGGGTTGGATTCGCGACGGACAGGGCGGTTGGACCCAGCTCATGTTCGGATTGATCCGCAGCCTTGATCCTTCCGAGCCGGTCATACACATCAGCTTCTGGGAGGCCGAGGCTTTCGCTGCATACGAAGGCGGCAGACTGCCGACCGAGGAGGAGTGGGAGAAGGCTGCCAGTGCAGACCCGGACTCCGCCTCGGTGAGCATCTATCCGTGGGGAGACACGCCACCGACGAACCGGCACGCCAACCTCGGCCAACACGGCTGGGGTCCTGCGCCCGTCGGATCGTATGCGTTGGGTGCCTCGGTCTACGGCGTTGAGCAACTCCTCGGTGATGTCTATGAATGGACAGCGTCACGCTTCCTTCCCTATCCGGGATACACGACCTTTCCGTACCCCGAGTACTCAGAGGTGTTCTTCGAAGATTCGAACTTTCGCGTCCTCCGCGGTGCCTCATGGGCTACAGCGCCCTCGGTGGCCAGAAACAGTTTTCGCAACTGGGACTATCGGCAGCGTCGACAGATCCTTGCCGGCGTTCGCCTCGCGTGGGATGTCTCATGACGAAAGAAACCGAGCGATTCACACTGACCAGGATCGGCCACCCTCACGACCTACGGGATCAGATGATCAAGGATGTGCGCTCAGGACTGACCGCTGAGGCCAAGAGCTTGCCATCGATGTACTTCTATGACGACCACGGCTCTGCGTTGTTCGAGGAGATCACCCAACTGCCCGAGTACTACCTGACTCGGGCCGAGACCGAAATCCTCGACACGTACGCAGACGAGATCATCGCTGCGGTCCACCCGGATGAACTCGTGGAGATCGGCGCCGGATACGCGCGCAAGACGTGTCTGCTCCTGACGGCGATTCATGAGCGGGAGGCAGGCAACGTGTATGTCGCGATCGATGTGTCCGAGGCAGCTCTCCAACATGCCGGGGCCAACCTGACAAGAACCTATCCATGGCTCCATGTCCGCGGCTATCTGGGCGATTTCGGTTCGGACCTTGACGCAGTGCCGCGACGTGGTCGAAGGCTCGTCGCGTTCCTGGGATCGACGATCGGGAACCTCACCCCGCGTCAGCGCCCCGGCTTCTTCAGAGCCATCGCATCGATGCTCGATGAGGAGGACGGATTCCTGCTCGGTGTAGATCTCATCAAGGAGGAAGCGGTCCTCCGGGCGGCATACGATGATTCGGCAGGCGTGTCCGCCGCATTCAACAAGAACATCCTCACCGTCATCAATCGCGAGCTTGACGGCACCATCGATATCCACGCATTCGATCACGAAACGCGGCTCAATCCCGAGAGCGGCTGTATGGAACAACGTCTGAGAGCGAACCGTGAGATCCACGCCAGGTTGGCTGCGATCGACCTGGATGTGCATCTCGACGCAGGCGAATCGATTCACACGGAGTGGTCATGCAAGTTCACTCGCGAACAGATCGAAACGGAACTCGGCGCAGTCGGGCTCAGGACAACAAGCTGGTGGACAGACAGCGAGAATCGCTTCGGACTGGTGCTTGCCAAACTATCTTCGGCCTCTTCGGCGTAGCTCTTCTTGTAGCGCCTCACTCGAGAACTGGAGTAACTCAGGTCCCCACGGCCTCTCCGTGACCGGAACCTCACCCTTCTCCTCGAGCAACCGCACCACGTCATCACGGAGTGTTCGAGCCCAGGCCCGACCTTTCGCATTCGAAACGTGGCTCATCGTCCCGTCGGCATTCACCTTGAGCAATCTGGCTTCGATCTGAGGGTTGTTGCGAGAGCCGCGTTCGCCGTACACAAGTACCACTGATCCGACGGGAACGTCCTGAATGCCTCCGGTGGCGATGAAGTCCCCCTCGAAGGCCCATCCAGAAGCGAGAGACTCGTCGACGTTCGTAACGACCTTCGCCCAATTCTTGTGTCGCTCGTCACCCACGAGCGGCACATCTATCGGTACGAGAATCGGGACTTCCATGGGACACAGAATACAGATCGCAATGTTCTGGAGGGACTAGTCAGTCCGAGGGACTCACAAGCATCCTCTTCCGGTGTCACGCAGTGGTCGATATTCAAGTTGAGGTTGCACATGCACATGGACCGAACAGCACCAACAGCTTGGATCGTGACAGCAGTGACCGGTGGCGTCCTCTTTCTTCTCGGCGCCGTCGCCACAACGATGTCGACCACGCCGCGCCTGGTGATGATCGGAGGAGCGGTGGCCTTCGTTGCCCTTGGGATCTACACCGCCTCCGTGGTTCGACGCAACGATGCGCTCGCCGAGGAGCAGGAACGAATGGTCTACGAGATCGAGCAGATGCATACCGCTGACCTGTCCCTGCGCACACGCATGGCATATACATTGAGGGACCCTCTCACTTCGATCGTCGGGTTCGCCGATCACATGGCAGATTCGCCCGACCTCGCCTTCGACGAACAGCGCGGGATGCTGCTCGCCATTCGCACCGACGCTCGCGAAGTGGAAATGGCACTCGCTGACCTTGCAGCAATCGAGCGAACCGGCAGCGGTGACCCCTCGTTCGAAGGTGTCGTTCTGCTGGATCAGGAGGTCGCGTCCGTCGCGTCGACGATCACAACCAACGCGATCTTCGAGTCCGACCTTGCTCCCAGCCGTGCATGGGGAGACAGCGCGAAGGTGCGCCAGGTACTTCGAGCCATCCTCAACGCGGCAACCGATTCGGGATGTGCGTACATCACAATGCAAACCGCAGAGAGGCCCGGACGCGCGACTGTCTCTATCTCAGGCAGAGATGACCTCCTTACAGCCGAGGCGATTGCGGCGCTCACGGGTAACACGATCTCTGAGGATCTCGAGAGCGACGCCTATCGAACCCTTCGCTCTGCCCATGAGATCGCAGCCTCGATGCGCGGATCGATAGGTTACGCGCAAGCGTTCGGCGTATCCCACATCGTCCTCGACCTACCCGGAGCACCCTCGAGCCTGGAAATCAAGATGCCCCGCCTCAAGCCGACCCAGCCATTCGAGCCCTCGTTCGCATCAGCGGTCGATCTCAGGCCGGAGCGCCCAACGAGTTCAATCAGATTCTCGTAACAGCGGGACGCATCCAGCCGTCGATACGATGGGTCCATGCATGATGATCTCAAACAAGCAGTAGACGCAGACTTCCCGCGCATCAGGGACGAGCTCGCATCCATGGTGCGGATACCGTCGGTCAGCGCACCAGGTTATCCGGCGGATGAGGTGCGCCGATCTGCCGACCTCGTCGAATCGCTTCTGGAGGCCTCCGGTCTTGAGGATGTCAGGCTGCTCGAGATCGAGGGTGCTCACCCTGCCGTCTACGGACAGAGGAGCGGACCCGAGGGCGCTCCAACGGTGCTTCTCTACGCCCATCACGATGTGCAGCCGCCCGGCCCAAGGGATCAGTGGGACGCGGCACCCTTCGAACCACTTGAGAGGGACGGTCGCCTCTTCGGACGTGGCGCAGCAGATGACAAGGCCGGCATCGCGCTCCATCTTGCGTCCATCAGAGCACTGGGGAACGACCTCCCTGTGAACGTAAAAGTGTTCATAGAGGGCGAAGAGGAGATCGGTTCGGCACACTTGATGGACTTCCTGGACGAGTACGCCGAGTTACTTTCTTCAGACGCGATCATCATCGGCGATGCCGGCAACTGGCGCGTCGGAACGCCGACCCTCACAACATCGCTGCGTGGCCTCGTCGATTGCAAGGTGACGGTCCGCACTCTCCGATTCGCTGTTCACTCCGGTTCGTTCGGTGGAACGTATCCCGATGCCAACATCGTCCTCGCGCGCGTCCTCAGTTCACTGCATGAAGACGATGGCTCCGTCGCAGTGAAGGACCTCGTCCAGCGTGACGCCGAGCCGCTTGACCTCACCGTTGAGGAACTCGCAGAGCAGACCCTTCCCGTGGATGGGCTCGAGCTCATCGGGAGCGGCACGCTCACTTCACGGCTGTGGACGCAGCCGTCGATTTCAGTGCTCGCGATCGATTCGGTGCCCATCCGCGAGGCGATAAATCAGATCGTTCCCGAGGCAAGTGCGAAGGTATCGATGCGGATTCCCCCCGGTCAGAACCCGGAAGAGGCACTTGACGCACTCGTCTCCCATCTCGAATCTGCAGCACCGTGGGGCGCAGAGATCACAGTCGAGCCCGGCGCGCTCGGCTCCGCTGTCGATCTCGAGACCACGGGAGCAACGTACGACGCATACCGCGAGGGAATGCGCGTCGGATACAACGCCGAGCCGATCGAAACGGGCATGGGCGGTTCCATTCCATTCGTATCCGCCTTCGGCGACATGTACCCGGATGCCGCAGTACTCCTCATCGGCGTTGCGGATCCGATGAGCCGCTATCACGGTCCGAACGAGAGCGTCGACCTTGCTGACATTGCCTCAGCATCCGTAGCCCAGGCCGTAGCACTCCGCATCCTCGGAGAGTGACCTCTGGCGCGTCGATATCCTGCTTCGATGCACAGATCGACACTGACCTTGATCACGATCACCGCAGTCGTCGTCGTGATCGCCTTCGTTCTTCGTGATTCGAGCGAGGAAACGTCGACTGAGCCAACCACGACACTGGTGACCGATCAGTCCAGTTCGACGACTTCGGTCCCCGAAACCACAACCATCGCGCTACCGACCGGTATCGCCGTTTGCGACTTCTACACGGACATCGTGCCCTCAGGAGTAGTGACATCACCTGATCTCGTCGAAGCGTCAGGACTCGCTGCAAGCCGCACAACACCCGGAGTTCTGTGGTCCCACAATGACTCGCGAGGAACGGCGACGGTGTATGCGTTCACCACCGCAGGCGAGGATCTCGGCAGCTACGAGGTACCCGGTGCATTCGCTCTCGACTGGGAGGACATGTCCGCCGGGCCGGGGCCGGACGGTGAAGGCTTCTATCTCTATGTGGGCGATATCGGTGACAATTTCGGCATAAGGGACGGGTTGATCACCGTGTATCGAGTTCTCGATGCGGTTCCCACCGATTCCGATGGTGAGTTCAGTGGATCGACACCGTTCACATACCGATACCCGGAAGGCACCCACAACGCCGAAGCACTCTTCGTCGACCCGGTGGAACCGGCCCTGTATCTGGTGACCAAGGGTCGGGATGAGGCCTTCGTGTTCAAGGGCTCACTCGAACCGGCCGATGGGCCAGCGGATCTCGAGATCGTTTCCACTCTGTTTCTCGGCGCGGAGGTTTCCGGAGCTGACATGAGCCCTGATGGGACCACACTCGTCCTGCGCGGATACGAAACCGTGTGGATGTGGCACCGCGACACGAAGGTATCCGTCTCTGACATGCTGAAGAGTGAACCGTGCAAAGCCCCGTCGCCCGAAGAGCGACAGGGCGAGGCGATCACCTTCGATGCTGAGCTCTCGTACTGGACGACCAGCGAAGGTGCCAACCCCGAGATCCACATGGTCAAACGACAGTCGATCGAGGACTAGGTTTGTGCCCTGTGATCCATCGCCGCTGATCTGTACACAATCGCCTCGGACTCGCGGACAGATTTGAGATACCAAACCGCCCGGATGCGGTCCCTCAGCCCAGGAGTCAGATCACCGTTCCGGCCATACTTCGCGACCCTTTGACGGTGAATCTCGTGGAGCACTATCGACGCCGCCACGGACACGTTGAGGCTCTCGACGAATCCCTCCATTGGGATCCGGATCGCCCCATCAACGAGTCGAAACGCATCACTCGAAATGCCCTGGCGCTCGTTTCCGAAGACCACAGCCACCCTGGATGTCAGATCTGCCTCGTCGATCGGTGTTGCATCCAGGTTCGCAACCGCAGCGAGAATCCCGTATCCGCCTTCGCGGAGATGGTCGAAGCAGGCCGATGCTTGCTCCCACCGGTACCGATCGATCCACTTGTCTGCGCCCCGCGTGGTCCGTCTGGACCGCTTGAAGGCATCAGATGTGTCGATGGCGTGGACCGCCTGGACGCCGAAGGCCTCTGCTGATCGCATGATGGCAGAGACGTTGCCGAGGTCAACCATGCCGTCCACGACGGCAGCGACATTGAGCGTTCGACTGTCGAGGACGCCCTCTATCTCGCGCTTGCGGCGCTCCGTCACGTACTCGGAGAGGAGGCGAACGATGTCGTGGGGCTCGAGGGTCTTGCCTCCATATTCGAACCAACTCGGATCGTCGGTACGACGCCCAGCGATCAGCGCACGCATCTCCTCAGGCGAGGCAGCGGACGACGTCATGCGTGATCGGGATGGTTCCGGACATGACATCAGGGTAGACGGCCGGCTGCAAGTCGTTGGTTGCGAGTCACACACAAATCCCTATTCCCTCACTTACTGACTATGCATTAGACCGAGAATGGGATACCCTAGGGGGTAGTGAGGTCAGTGAGAGGAACACGAAGTGAAACGGATACTCATCCTCGGTGCCGGAACGGCAGGCACCATGGCAGCGAACAAGCTGCACAAGAAACTTGGCGGTACCTGGGACATCACCATTGTTGATCAGGACGAGATCCACTACTACCAGCCCGGCTTCTTGTTCATCCCGTTCGGGTCGTATCGACCTGAAGATGTCATCAGGACGAAGCGAGAATTCGTTCCGAAGGGTGTCAACTACGTCTCTGGCAACATCGCCACGCTCGATCCCGAGTCCAACAAGGTCACGCTCGCCGACGGCACCGAACTCGGCTACGAATATCTCATCATCGCGACGGGGACCCACCCAACACCGAGTGAGACACCCGGCCTCGACGGACCCGAGTATGGCAAGACGGTGCACGACTTCTACACCTTTGAGGGATCGGTTGCGCTGCGCGACGCGCTGGCCAAATTCGAGAGCGGGCGCCTCGTCGTGAACCTCATCGAGATGCCCATCAAATGCCCCGTTGCCCCGCTCGAATTCGCCCTCCTGGCAGAGTCGCACTTCACGAAACTGGGCACGCGGGACAACATCGAGATCGTCTACGTGACACCGCTCGATGCTGCTTTCACGCAGCCGGTTGCGGCGAAGCACCTTGGTTCGATGCTCGGGGACCGCATGATCGTGCTCGAACCCGATTTCTATCTGGAGCGGATCGATGCTGAGAACAAGAAGCTCGTTTCGTACGATGAGCGCGAGATCGACTACGACCTGCTCGTAACAGTGCCGATCAACATGGGCGCAGACTTCGTACATGAAGCCGGACTAGGCGACGAGATGCGCCACGTCAACGTGGATCACCACAACTTCCTGTCCAAGGACCACGACAACATCTTTGCGATTGGCGACGCTGCCAACCTGCCGACATCGAAGGCTGGATCCGTTGCCCACTTCGCAATGGACGTTTTCGTCCCGAACTTCGTCAATCACGTCAAGGGTCTCCCCATGGAGGAGGAATTCGATGGCCACTCGAACTGCTACATCGAGACCGGATACAACAAGGCAATGCTCATCGACTTCAACTACGAGACTCAGCCACTCCCCGGCAAGTACCCCGTGCCGGGTTTCGGCCCATTCTCGTTGTTGAAGGAATCCGAGATCAACCATTGGGGCAAGCTTGCGTTCAAGTGGATGTACTGGAACATGCTGCTTGCAGGCAGGGATATCCCTGTGCCGAGCCACATGATGATGGCAGGCAAGGACAGGAGCGCGGCATGACCTGTGATACCGCTATCGATACTGCGAAGGCAGCGAGATTCGAAGCAGACACCAACGACACCCAGGGAGGTGCGTGATGCCAGTGACAACCATCGCGGATCGCGAGATCCACGTGGACGATGACGGATTCCTCACGGAGTTCGAGGAATGGGATGAGGATCTCGCCAGGACCCTCGCAACAAACATCGGGATTCCGGATCTGACGGACGACCACTGGAAGGTGATCACGTTCCTGCGCTCCGACTTCCAGCAGCAGGGCGAAACCGCGACCCTCCGCAGGGTATCCACGATCGGCGGCATCCCCACGAAGTCCCTGTTCCAGCTCTTCCCGAAGAAACCCGCTCGCAAGATGTCATATGTAGCCGGGCTCCAGAAGCCCAAGGGTTGCATCTAGGAGGCTCACGATGACAACCATGGAGACAGCACCATCAATCGTTCCGGATTTCGGAGATGAGGACAGTGATCGCAAGATCGCGTTCGTGTGTTCGAAGGGATCGCTCGACATGGCGTACCCCGCTCTCGTGATGGCGTCAGGCGCCCTGGAGCACGGCATCGAGACGCACATTTTCTTCACCTTCTGGGGCATGGACATGATCAACAAGAAGACCATGGGCAACCTGCACTTCTCACCTGTTGGCAATCCTGCGACTCACATGCCGGCTGCACTTGCGCCACTGCCCGGCATGCAGGCAATGGCGACCAAACAGATGAAGAAGACACTCGAGGAGCTTGAGATCCCCGACGTACCGTCCTTCCTCGAGCACCTGTCAGACATGGGTTGCAAGATGTGGGCATGCCAGATGTCTGTCGACATGTTCAACCTCACCAAGGAGGAAATGTACGACCAACTCGACGGCATTCTGAACGTCACAGACTTCATCGAGATCATCGATGGTGCCCAAACGATGTTGATCTAGCAAGGAATCAGAAGTCGGAGGCTGCGAACTGTCAATTGGCGTCTGCGAACAGGCCTTCGAGGGCGAGAGTGACCATGTCGCCGAAAGTGCGCTCGCGTTCGTCCGATGTCGTTTCTTCTGCAGCCACCAGATGGTCTGAGACCGTCAACACACACATAGCGCGGGCGCCTTCTTCCGCAGCGATACCGTAGAGACCAGCCGCCTCCATTTCGACGGCGAGTACGTTCATCCGCTGCCAGATCTCGAGTGCGTTCGGGACGGGGTTGTAGAAACTGTCAGACGAGTGAACATTGCCGACGTGCACTTCAAGACCAGCCGCATGGGCCGCACCTGCGGTAGCCGAGAGAAGCCCGTAGTCCGCGACTGCAGCGAAGTCCCAGCCGCCGTACCTTGCACGGTTCACCATTGAATCCGTACAGGCACCCGATGCAAGGATGATCCCTCGCATTGGAACGTCCGCCGTCAAGCCGCCACACGATCCGACACGGACGAGACGTTTCACCCCGTAGAACCGGATGAGCTCTGTGATGTATATCGACGCGGACGGAATCCCCATCCCCGTACCCATCGTCGACACCGACATGCCCTTGTATGTGCCGGTGAATCCGAGCATGCCGCGGACGCTTGTGACTTCTCTGGCATCCTCAAGAAACGTTTCGGCGATGAATTTTGCCCGCAACGGATCGCCGGGAAGCAAGATGGCTTCAGCGATGTCGCCCTCGGCTGCAGAGATGTGGGGGGTGATCCGCATTGTGTCTCCCGATCGGTTACCGGGCCACTCTAATTCCGGTTGGCTGATGACACCATCACGAGTCAGGCTGGGCGGATGGACGCGAGTACACACTCACGAGCCGTGCGACGATCGTGACGAGAAACACCTGCCCGATGATCGCCTCTGAGGTTGCCAGGAATCGCCCGAGATCCGATGCTGCGGCCAGATCACCGTACCCGACGGTCGTGATGGTCACGAGCGAGAAATACATGAAGCTCGATGTCGATTCCTGAACACCGAAGAACGGAGTCGACCCGAAGCGCTGCACTTCCAGGAACACGTAGTTGAATGCAACGGCGAGGAGCAGGTAAACCGACAATGCTCCGAACAGCGTCTCGAAGGTGACGACCGACTGGGACAGCACCCGGCGAAGGACGACGATGGGCGACAGGATCGCGATGAGCACCCATATCAGGCTGGGACGACCCATCGCGAGCGAATCAGCCAGGTCAACGAATCGGGACAGAACCGAAAACAGGATCGATGAGACAAGGGTGAAGCCTATGACGATGTCGGCAACACGTTGCCATCGCCTCGGGTACCCCGATGCCCGCAGAGCAACCAGAAGTGAGATACCAACGGT